>NZ_JALAAI010000004.1:0-71749 GCF_052785085.1 Candidatus Electrothrix sp. | reverse complement strand
ATTTTTTTTGCAGAGAGTATTGACCCAAAACGTTTGATATGTCAAACACGAATAAAAAATGTTTACGAAAATATTTTTGTTCAACTATGCTATTTCAGCATTTGAGAGGGGTTCGGGAATTGCTGATTGCGGATCAAATCGACGGGTTTCTTAAAGAGTTCTTCGAGTTCCTCCTTGATATGAACCAGTGTATAGAGGTCTGGATAGGTTGTTTCGATAATTACGTCGATGTCGCTTTTGTCCGTTGCTTTTCCGGTGGAGTAAGATCCGAATATTCCTATGTTGTTGATGCCGTATTTTTTTGAGTTTTCTTTTTTGTAGTTCGCTAGGATTTCAAGTATTTTTAAATGGTTCATTATACATGTTTGTAAGCTCCAATGTTTGAGTGTAGCAAGATGGTTTTTTTATTTGGGGGAATTTTGCTTGTTATGCTTTATAGCAAGATATGATCTGAGATAAGTATCTAGTCGTTTTTCTAGTTGTTTTTCGGCATAATCAAAGCGCTGTTTTGTCCTGAGCTTACTGATGCATCGAGATAAGAGCGGAGCTGGTAAGTTGAAAATTAGTGTATCATGATTATGCCAAAATTCTTGAACCCACCCTCGTTCAGTAGTTGATAACCCTTCGTTTTGAGATCGATTTATGATAATAATAAATTGTCCATAGTGTTTTCCTGAGTAACTTAATGCTTGGCGAAAATTTTCTATTTTAAGATCCGAAAAATTTTTAATTTCAAAAACCACTTGTCTTGAATTATAGTCTTCTCTAATTCTTCTCCAAAAGCCTTCGGTAGCGCAATTTGTTGCAATTATATCTCGTCGCTGAACTGCATCACCATTTGCTTTTAATTCAGGGTTTGATAACTTGCCAGGAAATAAAATTTGTATGGCTTGTAATGACCATTTTTCAAAGGAATGTGAATCTTTATGGCCTTGGCTCATTTGAGGAAGTTTGGATATAATTTGACCTATTCTTTTCGTTCGTAAATCAGATAATTCATCTGTATCTGAAGGTTGGTTTTCATCATATACCTGAATTAAAATATTTTCTTCTACCAGTTCAGACTGAATATCTAAAGCTTTCCAGTAACATGGATGTACACAACATCTTTGATCAGTTTTGATGGCATCTACTTCGGCGGGGGAACCATCATGACAGAATTGCAACGTCCCGGTAGATGTTTTTTCTAATCCCAGAAATCCAACACTATATAAAGCGAAAAAGGCTTCACCGCCAGTTCCTAATAGGGCAAAATCACTTGCTTCTTTGACTTGGTAATCGTTACTCAGGATTTCAAGCTCTAAACAATCAATTACCTCTGAATATGTTTGAAAAGCTGGCTTACCTTTAAAGACATTCACCAAAAGACTCAAGCCTGGAAAAACAACTCGGTATTCTTTGAGAAGATCATTTAAACGGTCTTTTGAAATTTGTTTTGATGACAACTCTACGTCGTCTTTGATGATTCCATATCGTCCGCTTCTTGCAACGTATGTAAATGTGGTGTTTAGAAGAACAATAATATCTCTTGGCCTATACAAAGTGTAACTCAAGCAACTTTTAAAACCATCTCTATTTTTTAAATCAGTGTGCGCAAATCGATTCCAAATTTTTATATCATTCTCAATATTTTCTAATTTTAAAGAAACTCTTAGTCTATTTGCAATAAGATGAAGAAGCGACTGGTCATCCCATGCTAATCTAATAGTATTTCCTTCAATATGTCTTGAAAAATCATTGTCAAAATAGTTTAATGATCTAAAAATATTGTCTCTTACGAAAAGTAATGTTTGTATTTCAGATTTTTTGTCAAGAAAGTCTGCCGAGCATGAGGCTAAACCACCTAATACTGCTGTAGCTAGTTCATTTGGGTTCCACCCTTCATCCAACCCATCAAACATGAAATATACAGATTTGTTTATTGTTAATAATGAATTATTTATTGACTTTTGTAATTTTTCAATTTTATAGTGAGATGCTATTTCACCTGGTAGATCGATTGGATCACCGCAGTTTTTGTGACATCCTTTTATAATTTTATTCGTTTTTTCAAATATACTTAGGTCAGAAAAATCTTGATGTTTTAAACTGTATTCGATAAGAAAATCGTAATTGTCAGATGAATTAAATTTATAATGATCCTTGATGTTATCTAGCAAGTCGATCAATATTGCAACTCGCCATGCTACTCGTGTTATTGCCCTGATTTCTTGATATTTTGTCGTAATTTTTTTTAAACACGATTGTAAAGAGAGCTGTTCATATTCTTGTGGAATGTTGCAATAAACATATCCTAATTTGTTTTTATTCAAGTATTCAGTAACTTTTAAATAGAGTGCGGATTTTCCAGTTCCTCTCCTTCCGACCACAAAATTAAAATCACGAGTATTGACTAATGCTTCAAAATCATGCGTTTTAATAAAAGCTTTTTCGAGCATTTTACTGTCAATTTCAGCTCTTATTCCGCCAAGTAAATTGCACGATAATTGGTTTTGTGGCATATTGCTAAACCTCGTTATGCTTTTATTGGCTGATATTTTTATTAATGAAATAAATTGTGTAAAGTTGTCACTTCTCCTCACACCACCACATTACTCCCTCAAACCAAAACAGCAAAGCGAAAAATATTAACTTCCGTTTACAACCGCTCAATACTACAGCGGAAGAAGCAGGGCCGGGCAGGTTCCGTCTGCTGAGGTAAAAGCTGGATCTTCTTGTCCCGGAGGGACATCCGATAATAGCCCCGTGATTTATCGCGGGGTGGAATTCACGCCATGATCTCGTCGCGTTGGCAGAACAATGTAGGGCGCAACCCTGCGTGTTCGCACCTGTTTACGGGCAGACACATAGGTCTGCCCCTACGGCGCATGATGCATTCATCATATTGTGACAATCTCAATTTTGTTCCTTTCGCAAAAACTGGAGATAACGACCAAAGTACCGCTGTTCTGTCGCCCTGTTGATCAACTAACCTGCTTGTTTGACTTGTCTTTACAGGTCGATATACCCAGCAACGCATACGGCGGGCACCAGCCGCTCAAACCGGTTGCGATTGGAATTATCCCCAGATAGGCCCATGGGGTTTTCAGCCCCCAGAATGCAAGGGAAATTATAATAGCACCGACAACGACTCTGACTATGCGCTCAATACCGCCAATATTCCTCTTCATGATTTCGTCCCTCTAAGGTTAAATAATTTCAGCTTCTTTTTAAACCATTATAATCAGCAATAGTTTTCCTCCCTTAATATTCATCGAGATGATGCCATTCGGCGTTTTCAAGCCAATTCCCCGGCTCCGGCCGTGCAACGAATTCGGCGATATTTTTCATGATCCGAAAATGCTTTTCCTCTTCACTCGCAAGACGCAAAAGTATATGTCTCGTTTCTTCCTCACTAGCCTCGGAGGCCTTATCCGAATAAAACTTCCGGCTCTCCTCCTCAATGACCATCGCTTTCCGGTATGCTTCCAGGTCAGAAACATCAAAGAACAATTCGCCCTTTTCTTCTTTCATGCTGGTGAAAATATTTTTCACACCATCCAGGATTGTTGTTTCCGTGAGTAGTAAGTTTCCTGCTTTTTCTTGGAGTTTGGCAATCATCTTGAAATGCTTCGCTTCTTCGTTCGCCAGCATGGTCAGAATCTTCTTAATACCTTTCACTTTGCAATTGTCGGCTAGTTCACGGTAAAATTCCTCACCGTCTTTCTCCATCTGCATGGCATATTCATAAATATTCATACTGCTCCTTTCAGGTATGGTGGTAGCGACAAAACTTTTAACAGCATTGCTTCCAGCAAAAAGTGTTTTCCTTCATCCACGCTGACGATCGCCTTCGTGCAGCATTTCCACAATATTCCCACAGGCTTCACATTTATAAACTTGCATTTTTTTTGTCATGATTGTCCTCCTGGACTTTTTTGGTGTTATGAATGGCCACCCTGCATGTCTGGATCATTCTGGTGACGACAAGAATGCGTTTGTATTCGTTCATCATCCCCTCTTGTTGAGGTAAAAAGCAAAAGGCATGCCGGGAAACGAAAATAAACAAAATTTCAGATTAACGCATTGTAAATACGTTTAAAAATTTTCAGCGAAAGAATAAAAAGCAGGACAACACAAGCTCTGTTGCCTCAACATGTGGTGGCCCCTCATAATATTGAGGGGACTTGAAGTAAACCAATCACTAGTACAGCAACCGCTAAGTTTTAATAATAACCTTGATAAAAAGGGTCAGAGAAAAATTAAATCCTGCTCCGTAGCAGGTCAGCTATCACGATTAGAACTATCTCCTTTACTACAAGCCCCACAAACTACCCCCCCCACTCCGATGACACATCCCGGTCAACCCATGCGGAGATTTCTGCAATCGCCGCCGACTGAAATTAACACAATTAAGGCAGCAACGAGAAGTACAATAAAACTGATCTCTAAGGAATAATTGGGAGCTGCCCCCTAATTTTCTGATTTAATTTCTCTCTCACCACCCCGGTCCGCCGCTCCCGTCACAAAATCCGTCAAATTCCGCACCCCCTTGTCAATACCAATCCCAACCATAATAACCTCCCGCCCGTCAGCCGCGAACGGAGCGCAATAGCGTTTTTCTTTGATTTGCCGCAGGGCCTCCTCAGCGGTTCCCATTTTGAACTCAATAACGTAAATATACTCCTCGTTTTTTATCACCGCATCAGTGGCACCGAAGCTGGACTGCACCTCGCAGTCGATCCGAACCCCGAGCATCTTCAGGGTGATATAGATGATCGAATGATAGAATCCCTCGTACGCCTTTACTTTTTCCAGCTGTTTTGCAGTGATAGAGCTGAACAGGGCCTGCATGGCCTCAAAAAAACGGCGGATATCGTTTATCCGCAAGGCCTCGGTCAGCACCGCGACAATATGCCCCATCTCTTCGGCAGAGCTGTCAGCGTAGTTTTTCACCATAAAGTCAAGGAACGACTCCTTCACTTCCCGGTTGGGGAAATCCAGCACATAGGTGTTTTCCAGCCGGTCCCATTGCTTGACGGTCAGATAACCGGTCTGAAACAGAATGGCGGTGGTGTTGAGATTATCGATATCATAAGCGTTAAAGGCATTTTCTTTCACTGGTTTATTCAACGATTCATTGATCTTTACCCCTGATTCCTTGATATGTTGGATCAGAAAGGTCGGGGTGCCGGTTTCGAACCAGAAGTTTTTAAAGGCCCTTGAGGAGAGAAGACTCAGGGTCGAATAGGGATTATAAACAAAGGTTTTGCCGTCCCAGGAGTAGCCGTTATACCAAGTCTTGACCTGCTCCATGATCCTGTCGTCCGTGGTGCCGAAGCAGTCAGCCAGATCCTCAAGATAGGGGTGATAATTGTCCCGAATTTCCTGCTCAGTATAGCCGAGCAAGCCTGCACCGCTTTCTGAAATACTCAGGTCTCTGAGGTGGTTGAGATCGCTGAAAATCGAGACCCGGCTGAACTTGGAAACACCGGTGAGCAGAAAAAAACGGATATGTTCATCCAGCCCCTTTACCCCGGCGTATAAGGTTTTGAGAATTTCCCGATTTTCTTCGGCCTGCGGTATGTTTGACGCCTCAAGATAATCAATAATGGGCTTGTCATACTCGTCAATCAGGATAACCGTGCCTGATTTTCCCCCCAATGTCGTGATCAGTTCCAGGAATTTCCCTGCATAGGTTTCCGCCTCCAAGCTGACCTTGTGCTGCTCCGCCGTTCGGAGCAGGTATTGATCCAAGGCCTTTTTCAGGCCCAGTTCCCGGTATTCGACCTGGGTAAAATCTATTTTTATGACCGGATTTTTTTGCTGCCAATGCCACCTCTCCTCAATCCAACAGCCCTGAAAGACCCTGCGGTTGCCTTCAAACAGCTCTTTAAGCGTATTGATCAGCAGCGATTTGCCGAACCGCCGGGGACGGGAAAGAAAATAGTATTTTCCCTCATCTATTAACCTGTGAATATGCTCAGTCTTATCCACATAGATGAAGTTATTATCTATGAATTCTGATAATGCCTGTATTCCCAAGCCTAATTTTTTCATACGGTTAATGCTCTCTCTCACTACACTTCCCACAAACCGCCCCACCACTCTTATGACACATTCCGGTCAACCCATGCGGCGATTTCCGCTGCCGTCGTTTACTGAAATTAATCAGCAAAGCAGCAACTAAGATAACGACAAAACTAATCCCAACGGTAAGCAAGAGAATTTTCATCAGCCCCCGAACTCATCCTTATAGATGTTATCTTCTTCCACTCCCAGATCAATCAGCATCTTGACCAGGGAACGGGTCATCATCGGCGGACCGCAGGTGTAGTACTGGATATCCTCGGGTGCCTCGTGATTCTTCAGATATTCTCGGTACAAGACATCATGGACATGGCCCACCGGGCCGGTCCAGTTATCCTCCTCCTTGGGCCGGGACAGGCAAAGGTGAAAGGTGAAATTGGGATATTTTTTAGAGAGCGAAGTAAAGTCGTCCAGATACGGCACTTCCAGCAAGGTACGGCTGCCGTACCAGTAGGATATCTTGCGGCTGGAATGCCGACCCTTCATCAACTCCAGGATTTGGCTGCGCAGCGGGGCCATGCCTGCGCCAGCACCCACATAGATCATCTCCTGTTGGCCTTCGTGGATGTAGAAATCCCCATAAGGGCCGGAGATGGTTACCTCATCGCCCGGTTTCAGGTTAAAGATATATGATGATGCCTTGCCCGGAGGATGTGGTTCCTTGCAGCCACCAGGCGGACAGGCGATCTTGACATCCAGTTTGAGCAGGCCCTTTTCTCCAGGATAGTTAGCCATGGAATAGGCTCGGGTGATGGGTGTGGTCACCTTGGACTTGTACTGAAAAAGGCGGAACTTTTTCCAGTCTGACAGGAATTTATTTTTAATATCAAAGCCTTTAAAGGAAAGAGCATGGGGGGGGATATCAATCTGAATATAGCCGCCGGGTCGGAAATTCATTTCCTCGCCCTCTGGCAGCTTGAGCACCAGCTCCTTGATAAAGGTGGCGATATTTTCATTGGAAACCACTGTGCATTGCCATTTTCGGGTATCCAGCATCTCCGGCGGTACTTCGATTTCCATGTCTCGTTTCACCTGGACCTGACAGGCCAGTCGCATGCCCTGTCGTGCTTCCCGTCGGGTGATATACCCTCGCTCAGTGGGCAGTATACTGCCCCCGCCTTTTTTGACCCTGACCTGGCATTGGCCGCAGCTGCCTCCGCCGCCACAGGCCGAGGAGAGAAAGATCTCTTCATTGGTCAGGGTGGTGAGCAAGCGACTCCCCGGTTTGACCTGGAGTTCTTTTTTGTCATTAACCATGATGGTGACTTCCCCGCCGGGCTGAAGTTTCTTTTTTGCCAGCACAATCAGGCAGACCAGAAGGAACTGGAGAGCGAGAAAGGTAAGAACAGCGGCAATAATTTCCTGCATGTCGCAATATCCCTAAAATGAAATTCCGGCTAGGCCCATAAAGGCCAGGGCCATCAGGCCGGTAGTAATAAAAGTCAGGCCAAGGCCCCTGAGGCCAGCTGGCGGATCAGCATATTCCAGTTTTTCCCGGATCCCTGCCAGGGCAACCACAGCCAGAAGAAAACCGCCACCGGATCCTATGCCATAAAACACGCTTTCCCTAAAGGTGTATTCCCGTTCCACCATAAAGAGGCTCCCACCCAGGATGGCGCAGTTCACCGTGAGCAGGGGCAGGAAAATCCCCAGGGTGTAGTACAGGGCAGGGAGGAAGCGATCCAGGACCATTTCCAGGATCTGAACCACCGCAGCAATCACTCCGATATAGATCAGCAGCCCGAGAAAGGTCAAATCCAGGCCGGGAAAACCGGCCCAGGACAGGGCATCCGGCTTGAGCAGATAATGGTAGATCAGATTATTGATGGGTACGGTGATGGTCTGGATCAGAAGCACGGCAAAGCCCAAACCGGCAGCAGCATTGATCTGCTTGGAGATCGCCAGAAAGGTACACATCCCCAGAAAAAAGGAGAGCACCATGTTTTCCATAAACAGGGCGGTAAAGATGATTTCCATATAATGGAGCATTAGTCCTTCTCCTGTTGGTTGGGGTAGATTGTGCGCAGGGCCCAGATAATCAGGGCGATGAGGAAAAAGGCCCCAGCAGGCAGGAGCATCAGACCGTTGCCCTGGTACCAGCCGCCGTCTGCAATCAGGGGCAGCACCTCATGGCCGAAGACCGTGCCGCTGCCCAGGAGTTCCCGGCAAAAGGACACTGTCATCAGGACAAAGCCGTAGCCCATGCCGTTGCCCAGGCCGTCGATAAAGGATTTGAGCGGGGTGTGGCTCATGGCAAACCCCTCGGCCCGGCCCATCACAATACAGTTGGTGATGATCAGGCCCACATAGACGGAAAGCTGTTTAGCCAGATCATAAAAAAAGGCCTTGAGGATCTGGTCTACCAGGATAACCAGGGTGGCGATCACCGTGATCTGGATGCCGATACGCACGGTGTTGGGAATCTGGTGGCGGATCAGGCTGATGATCAGGCTGGAAAAGGCCACCACCAGAGAGAGGCAGACAGACATGACCAGGGCTGTGGCCATACTTCCGGTCACTGCCAGGGCCGAGCAGATCCCCAGCACCAGCAGGGCAATGGGGTTGCGTTGAAAAAATGGGTTGAAGAAGAGTTCGCTTTTTTTCTCAGGCATCGTTGTTGATCCCTTGTTTTTGTTTCCCCGAAGGTTTTGCAATCCGGTAGGGACACGGCATGCCGTGTCCCTACGTTATCTTACAACAGACGACGATTTTAGAATAATTATTGGGCAGGCACAGGAACCTGTCCCTACATTTTGTCAGCTCCCTTATAACGTTCCAAAAAGGGCCCAAATCCATGCTCCCCAAACCAGAAATGCATCAGGTTGTTGACCCCGTTCATGGTCAGGGTTGCCCCGGAAACACCATCCACCTGATAAGTATTCTTTGCCTGCCCCTTCACGACCTGGATGGCAGGTTCTTCCTGTTGATTATAAATTTGTTTGCCCTGCCAACCGGCCTGCCAATCGGGGTTTTCTATCTCGCCGCCCAGGCCCGGAGTTTCTCCGTGCTCGTAAAAGGTTATGCCGATGATGGTGGAGAGATTCGCTGATAAGGCCACGTATCCGTACAGGGTGGACCAGAGTCCCTTGCCGCGAACAGGCAGGATCACCTTGTCTAGTCGCCCATCTTTTTTCACCAGATAGACCAGGGAATATTTTTCCCGGCGACCCAGGCCTGCGATGTCTTCTTCCTTGCTCAGTTTCCTGCTGGTCTCTTCGCTCTGGAGAGAACCGAGTTGATCAAATTCCGCAGGATTCACCTCCTCCGGTGGAACGAAGCTGCCATCTGCCAGACGAACGACCTTGGTCTCCACCTGCTGAAAGAGTTTCTCCACATCACCTGTCCCCTGATAGAGTTCAGCAGCACGGAGTATATTTTTTTTCTGATCCAGTTTGCGGTTGGCTTCCTGTAGCGGCCTGAGTCCCACTGCGGCTCCGGCAACCAGGACTGAGCAGATCAGGGCCAGAACTATGACGGCACGAAAGGCGCTAGCTGATGTTTCCTTATCCATGCCGGAGCCTCCTCTGTCGAATATTGGCCTGAATGACCGGGTAGTCAAAGAGCGGGGAAAAGACATTGCCGAGCAGGATTGCCAGCATAACCCCCTCAGGGTAAGCCGGGTTGATCACCCTAATCAGGATGGCCAGAGCACCGATGAAAAAGCCATAGCACCATCGGCCGATATTGGTATGTGGGGCCGTGACTGGATCCGTGGCCATGAAGATAAGGCCGAAGGCAAAGCCGCCCAGAACCGGGTGCCAGTAAAAGGGCAGGTTGATCAGGGTATTGCCGGATGAAGCTGTGAACTGGAGGAGCAGGGCCAGACTCAGGCCACCCAGAAGCATGGAGGCCATGATCCGCCAGGAAGCGATGCCGCAGACCAGCAACAAGGTCGCACCCAGCAGACATGCCACCACCGAGGTCTCACCCATTGAGCCGGGGATGGTTCCGAGAAAGGCATCTGCCCAGCTGAAGTTGAGCCCGGAAAGGGGTGCGTCAGCCGGGGCCGCAGCTATCTTGGCCAGGGCCGTGGCGCTGGAAAGCCCGTCCACACCCACCCAGACCGTGTCGCCGCTCATATTGCCGGGGTAGGCAAAAAAGAGAAAGGCCCGTGACACCAAGGCCGGGTTCATGAAATTTCGTCCTACCCCGCCAAAGACCTCTTTGGCAAAGATGACGCCGAAGCTGATCCCCAAAGCCACCTGCCAGAGGGGTACTGTCGGGGGCAAGGTTAGGGGAAAGAGGAGGCTGGTAACGAGAAATGCCTCGGAGATTTCATGGCCCCGGATAAGATTAAAGATCATCTCCCAGATTCCGCCTGCCGTCAGGGTCATCAGGTAGATAGGGAGGAAATAGAGGCTGCCGTGGATGAGATTGGCAAGGAAGTTGTCCGGCGTGCATGCCAGGTTGAGGCTCGCCATGACTGCGCCCCGCCAACCTGCCGGACTGGTCAGGCCCAGGGCTTGCAGAGCCAGATTGGCCTGGTAGCCGGTGTTCCACATGGCCATGAAGACGCAGGGGAGCAGGGCGATGACCACCAGGATCATGATCCGCTTCAGGTCCATTGCATCCCGGACATGGGGCGCAGAGCCGGTGGTATGGCGGCTCCCCATGAGAAAGGAGTCCACTGCGTCAAAGGCTGGGTACCAGCGTACCAAGCGGCCACCCTTGTTGAAGAGGGGGGCGGTTTTTTGTAAAAGGGTGTTGAGGAGTTTCATGTCAGGATCCTTGCCAGATCAAATCCCTGCTTCTTGGCGATGTGTGAGCTATTTGGTCAGGCTGATTGTGCCGGTATGTCATCGCACTATGATTGTCTCTTCGCTTGAAAACACTACAAAGGTGGACCATCGAAAAAACTATTTTTCGAAAACTCAAGTATATATTAACCGCCAAAATCATCATAATGAATGTTATCCTGTTCTACTCCCAGGTCGTCAAGCATGGCCAGCACTGCTTGGGTCATCATTGGTGGGCCGCACATATAATAATTGATGTCTTCTGGAGTCGGGTGATTTTTAAGATAATTATCAAACAGTACCTGGTGAATAAAGCCGGAATGGCCTTGCCACTTGTCTTCCGGCAGTGGATCGGAAAGGGCCAAGTGATAGGAAAAGTTATCAAATTCTTTTTGCAGGGTTTCAAACTCATCTGCATAAAAAACTTCCTTCAGGCTGCGACCGCCGTACCAGAAAGAAACCTTGCGGCTGGTATTACAGGCCTTGAAGAGTTCGAAAATATGGCTGCGTAATGGCGCCATACCTGCACCGCCTCCAATATAAATCATTTCAGAGCCGCTGTCTTCAATAAAAAAATCGCCAAAAGGACCGGAGATAACAACTTCATCGCCTGCATTTAGGCTGAACATGTATGATGAGGCCTTGCCAGGCGGTATATTGGCTGGTCCCCCTGGCGGTGGAGAGGCAATACGGACATTCAGCTTAATAATACCTTTTTCGCCAGGATAGTTGGCCATGGAATAGGCTCTGGTAACCGGAGTATGGACATGGGATTCGTACTGGAACATTCTAAATTTGGTCCAGTCGGACAAAAAACGGTCTTCTATTTGGAAATTGGAATAGGACAGACTATGGGGGGGGACTTCAATCTGGATATAGCCGCCTGGTTTGAAGTTGACCTCCTCCCCAGGAGGCAGCTCAAGAACCAACTCTTTGATAAAAGTTGCAACATTCGAATTCGAACGGACTTTGCAGGTCCATTTTTTAGTCTCCAGCATATGATCTGGAACAGTAATGGAAAGATCATGCTTTACTTGTACTTGACATGCAAGGCGGGCGCCGTTTCGTGCATCCCGATTATTGATATGGGAGCGTTCCGTTGGCAGAATGGTCCCGCCCCCTTTGTTCACTTGTATTCTGCATTGGCCGCAAGTGCCGCCTCCACCACAGGCCGAGGGAATGAAGATATCCTGTTGGGCCAGGGCAGTTTGAAGCTTAGTGCCTGGAGAGGATTGCAGTTTTTTTTGATCGTTTATCAATATAGAGATTTTACCGCTGGGTAAAAGGGACTTTTTCGCTACAACAATGAGGGTTACCAGGATGAACTGGATAATAAGGTAGCAGAAAACAGAAATATATATCTCATTCATGTGTTCAATCTCTCGTGCTAAAAACCGCTCAGCCCCATAAAGGAAAGGGTATAAGTCCGGCAGTTATGAAGGTTAATCCAAGGCTGCGCAGTGCTGCTGGGTCTGCGTACTCTGTTTTTTCTCGTATGGCACAGCTAAGGTAACAACAGTGAGAAAAAAACCACCGCCAGCACCAAAGCCGTAGGCTATGCTTTCTGTGAAGGTGTAATCTTGGTTAGAACTGTGCCCTGAAAGGGTTCAACAAAAGCAGTTCAGGGTAACACCGAGAGCATAAAACTGTCGTCCACCGTTAAAACGGTGGGCTATGTTCAACCGGTTCCTCCGGGGCGGCGGAGAAAAGCGTCCCTGCCTATCCTCTTCAATCTTGGTCAAGACATCTCGCAACATCGGCCCGAAGTTCGTAGGTCTGATTGAGTGCAACGAAATCAGACAATGCAGGATTCGGAAAATCAACTGTCCGCTTTCGTTCCACTCAAGCGGACTTCCTTGGGGCATGGAGGATTGTTTGGATTGTCAGGCATCTCTTGTCTCCTTCGGTTGAACTTTACGGTTAAAGCAGTCCGTAAGGGTGATGAACGGCACGGGCTGCCGGAATTTCGTCTTGTGCGAGCGGTTTTTCACCTCCGGGGAGGGGAAGAACCTATCCCTTGGTATGGTTCAGGGTATCCTCGGGTATGCCTCAACCATACCTTGGGTATGCTTCAAGGTATCAAGGGATAGGTAAAACCTATTGCTTGGTATGCTTCTTCCTATTGACGGAGGGAGTCGTCGTCTGCCGGGAGGGGTTTAAATGTAATTAAACGCCTACTCGACCACTAAGTAGATCATTCCTGTTATCCCTATAGGCAAAGCATCCAAAATAAATCTGCGTCTTTTGACTTTGAAATGATCTTTTCCTAACTTTTTTTCTTCTGCCACTTGAGTTGGGATCTGTATTTCATCCCCAGGCAAAGGCATTGGTTGGGAGGTTGGGACAGAAAAATCGAATCCTATATCATTCATTCCATTTTCCGTCGCTACGATGACTTTTAAGGTATATCTTGGATTTATTTGTGGTTGGTTCATTTCTTGTTCCTTGCAATTTCAATATTATCCAAACATCATTTTTGTACGGAAACCGCGCTCAATCCGACTTTGATATGCTTTAACCTATCGCGGGAGAGGAAAAAGGTATACTTGGGTATGTTTTTCGATTCGCAGGGAAGATTCCGTGATTAATTAAGAGAGAAAAATGGTGTATAAAATTTCATCGTCCTTTAGGACCGTGAAATGACCGTATGGGCTAATGTTGTCATTCATTTTCTGCCATAACCAGCCATCTGAGTCTTGATAAATTTTGGCAATATTTGGATAAGAAGCTGAACCGAAAGGATAGTTATCCTCAAGATACCTTTTTAAGTTCAAAACTTTCCATCGTTTTACGATAACAGGTTTTTGATCCTGAGTAAGGATAATTATTTTCTTTCCGGCAGTTAAAATGAATTCACCCTCAAGATATCTATCTTCTTTCCCTGGCATTACTCTCGCTTGTCTAGCTCCGTTGGTCATGATTGTCATGGTATAGCGAGTTTTTCCTATTGAGTGATCAATACATTTATCCATTTTCTACCTAAATCGTTAAAGTTAATCCCAGTCCGTAGGTCTTATTGAGTGCAACGAAATCAGACAATTCAGCTTACCAGCAGACAGCAACTTCCGTGCTCATCTCTCATAAATTATTTCCCCGGCTTCTATTTCACGCAGGAACGCACCCTTTGCCGCTGCTTTCAGCGGAAGCACATCAACAGGAAGTATCTTGGAAACTTCCCGAACAAGCCTTCGATATTTGAGAGCAAGAGGGAGATATTTTTTATCGCTGTTCTGGAAGACAGCAATGTCAACATCATTGGGCTGGTCCGAGTGAAGAAAAGACCCGAACAGGACTATTTTTTGAATTTCTTTTTCGTGGCAGAGCGTATTTCTGATCTGTTCTTTGATGAACTCTTTACGACTTTTGGAAATGCTCATTGAAATGCCTCTTCATAATGTATGAACGCAAGCCTTACCCGTTTCTCTCTTATGGTAATATGCCGAGTAAGCGGCTGCAAGGGGATCATCCTTAATCTTAACTTTCCAACGCCCCGGCATCTCCGAGCGAAAGCAGACCAGCGCGACTGCCGCTGGATTAAAAGCCAATGCCATAACTATTGACCCATTCATCCACTTTGTTTTCAAAAGAGTCCATTTGTTTTTGAGTTAATCCCTTTGGGACAAAACCCATAGTTAACCAACTTATGATGTGACTCGTAATAGCAACAATATCTTCTCCGGTTTGCCTTGCAATCTTTTGAGCACTTTCCTCTATTGTTAACCTGCTGCCATCATTCCAAATTATTTTTTTTGCTTGCAAGTCAATGTCAGCACTCTCAAGAGCTTCATCAACAGCAACCATAGCATTGGCTGAGATTTCCGCTGCTATTGCCTCAGTTTCATATAATAATTGGTCTTCAGCTATTGTTATATTTTTCATTTTAGAAGTGGGTCTACCCATCCTCTTCAATCTTCGTTAAGACATCACGCAACATCGGCCCGAAATTATTCTTCCCTGGACAAACAAAACTACACAGGGCCAAATCCTCCTCGATCAGCTCCAGGCAACCCAAGGCCGCAGCCTTTTCCGTATTGCCGGTGGCAATGGTCTTGAGCAGGGACGTAGCAATCAGGTTCAGCGGCATGACTTGCTCGTATGTCCCTATAGGCAGGATGGCACGTTTCCCTCCCCAGCTTGCTGTGCTCAAAGGAAATTTATCCCCGTCCTTTTTCGTAAAAGCGGACAGGAAGATAGGGAGGCTGGAATAACGGTCGCTTCCCAAACGGAGCCAGTTGAACAGGCCGCTCCCGTCTTTTTCCGGCAAGGCGCAGATCTGCTGCTGGTAGCGGCCCAGATAACCGTGGACGTTTTTTTCGCCCATCCGATGCCCGTTGAGGATTGAGCCTGCAATCAGGCGGGCACGGGCATCAGCAAGTTCATTCTGGCAAAGCTCCGGGACAGAGGCTCCGGCCAAGGTTTTTATTAAACGGGGGCGCTGCATGGACGGCCCTGCGAGGGCGATAACCCGCTCTTCCCACAGCTTCCCTGTACGAAAGAGATGACCGATTGCAATCACATCCTGATAACCGATATGCCAGACCTGCTTATCGGAACGAATCGGATCAAGAAGATGGATATGGGTGGAGGCCAGTCCGGCAGGGTGGGGGCCGGAAAAATGAGCAACCTCAATATTTGGGAGGTCAGCTCTCCGCAGACTTATGTCCTGGGAGCAACAGAGAAAGGTTTTGGTCGTCAGGAATTGGAGAACGTTCAGTCCCAATATAAAGTCACTTCGGTACTCGTTGATAATAACTGCCGGATTCGGGGCCAGCGGCTCGGTATCTATGGCTGTGATAAAGAGGGAAGACGCTTCAGCCTCAGGGGAGGGCACCTTGCCGTAGGGCCGGGTGCGCAGGGCAGTCCATTGCCCGGATTCGATCAGAATATCCTTGATGGTGCCAGCATCAGGGAATAGTTCAGGAGCAGGGCAGGGCGAGGTAAAGGACAGGCGTTCCTCGCCTTCCAGCTTGATGACCAGGGATTCAAAGCGGCGGCGCGGCCCCCGGTGGATAGCAATAACTTTACCCGGTGCAGGGGCGGTAAAGCGGACACCTGGATTTTTCTTGTCCGTAAAGAGCAGCTGGCCCCCGGCAACCTGATCATCCACTCGTACCTTCATGGTGGGTTTAAGGCCGACATAATCAATGCCGAGCAGGGCGACTTCTGTAACCGGGTTGCCTTTGCCGATGTGCTGCTCTGGTGCGCCGCTGATGGGGATGTCCAGCCCCTTGCTGAGAGTGAATGTGTTGGAATTCATCTTAGCCTGCGAACCCGCCGGTTTTATAGATATTCATATTCTTGTCAATGAACAACCCTTCACAGGCGGGCATACCTGCCAGCATATCCATGCTGTCCTCCTTGCCGAGAACCATACAGCCGGTGGCTAAGGCATCAGCCAAGGCGGCATTGGGTGCCGTAATGGTACAGCTTGCCAGTTCGGGTGAGGAAAAACCGGTCTTGGGATTAATGATATGGTGATAGCGCAGGTCCGGGCTGAAGGGTTGGAAGTAATCCCCTGAAGTTGCCACAGCCATATTATCGCCATTCACTGTAAGGAGGCTCCCCGGCATTTCAGAGCGGGGTTTTCTGATACCGATCCGCCAAGGTATACCCTGAGGCTTGCTCCCTTTGACCAGTAAGTCACCACCTGCCTCCACCAGTACCTGGTGAAAACCAAAATTTTGCAGGCTGGCAACGCCCTGATCGACGATGTAGCCCTTACCGATACCGTCCAAGGTGATGCCTGCATGCTCGGAACTTTTGTTGTCCAGTCGGATCTGGTGGGAACTACAATGGAGGCCTTGATGTCCCATTGATCGGATCAGGCTACGAATACGCTCCGGCTGGCTGAGCAGCTGCTCTCCCTGGTCCTGATACAGGCTCAACAGCGGCAGGATCGTTATATCAAAAGCACCTGCTGTTTTTTTGTTCACGCTATTCGCCAGCTCAAGTACTGCTTGTAAATCTTTACTTGGTTGAGTCAGCAAACCAGTTCGGTTGAGAATGCCAATTTCACTCTTCTGTTGATGGCGGGAAAGCTTGCCTTCAAGTTCCTGCATCCGGGCAATGGTGGTTGCCACTGCTGCTTGTGCCTGATCCTGATCCTGGCTGTACAGGGTGAGGTTGAGCTGAGTGCCCATAAGGAAAAACGACTTCCTGACAGCAACGAGGTCAGGGGAAGCAGAGAAAAACGGAAGATAACGAGTGCTCGCTGCCAGACCGGCAAAGGCAGCAATATGGAAAAAGGATCGACGGGTCATGCCTTTTTGCGGGCTTATCGTGTTCTTCATGGTATCAATCAATGGTGTCCCTGGATGTGGAGGAAGGGAGTTTTTTGTTCCCCAGTAACTGTGCTTATATATACTGTCGAAGAAGGAAACGCAATAAGGGTACAATACGAGTTCAAGTACAACAAGGTGCAACGAACGAAAAATACTCCATAAGTAAATGAAGTACTAAGTAGCTAAAGACGTACTCCTTTTGTTTCGTCCTGTCAAGGCTGATTTTTTAGTGTTTGGTTGAGTCAGGAAAATCAGGGTCTGATTGACCCTTGAATGTCAGCAGGGCATTTGCCTAAAAGTCGGTGCAAAATTTATCTGACGTATTAATCTCTTTGAGGGATAATTTCTTGATGTAGTTATATTGATAGAATTTTGATAGAATTCATGAATTTTTTTGATAAAAAGAATAACAAGGACTTGCTGGGTAAGGGGTACGATTTTTTCTTGACATTCGGCAAGCAACAAATTATTAAGTGACTCACTCATGAGATAATCTGTTGATTACTCCATGAGCAGAAGTTTGAAATTTTTAGGACGAAATACAAAGATAGTGCCCGTGAAAAAGCACGGTGTACGCAGTCGAGACCTTGATTGTGAGCTGTCTTTTTTTGAATTTGATCTTTTGTGATAGATCTTACTGTGGTGGCGGATGGTCGTTGCCATAAAGAAAATCCTATGAGGAGGTAGTTAAATGCCAAGTTATGTAAATCCAGAGAAATGTGATGGTTGCAAGGGTGGCGATAAGACCGCTTGTATGTACATCTGCCCCAACGATCTGATGGTGCTGAACACTGAAGAAATGAAGGCATACAATCAGGAGCCGGATGCATGCTGGGAGTGTTATTCCTGCGTTAAGATCTGTCCCCAGGGTGCTATCGCTGTTCGTGGTTACGATGATTTTATACCAATGGGTGGTCAGGTTCATCCTATGCGTTCTTCTGATTCCATTATGTGGACCATCAAATTCCGCAATGGCAACATCAAGCGCTTCAAGTTCCCGATTCGGACAACTGCTGAAGGTTCTGCTAATGAGTACGCCGATACCAAGGGAGATAACTTGGATGACGAGTGCCTGGCTCTTGAAACTGAGCTGAAGACCCCGACCATGGTCGCTTAACACTGAGATACTGAGGCAGTGTTGAGATTAAGAAAGTTATTTCTATTATTTGATATATAAGGAGATTTTAATATGGCATTACCAAATAAGCCGAAAGGTGAGCTGGCTGCTATTACCAACCCTGAGATTGTAGAGCATGAAACCGACGTATTGATTGTTGGTGGTGGTATGGGAGCTTGTGGTGCAGCTTTTGAGATCAAAAAATGGGCGCCTGCTGATCTGAAAATTCAGTTGGTTGATAAGGCTGCTATGGAGCGCTCAGGGGCTGTCGCTCAGGGGCTGTCTGCTATCAACACCTATATCGGCGAGAACGAGATTGAGAACTACGTGAAAATGGTTCGTAACGACCTGATGGGCGTTGTTCGTGAAGATCTTATCTATGATCTCGGACGTCACGTTGATGAGTCTGTTAAGTTGTTCGAAGAGTGGGGACTGCCCATTTGGAAGAAAGCTGAAGACGGATCAAACCTGGACGGAGCCAAGCCTGCTCCGACTCTGCGTGAAGGGGGACAGCCTGTACGTACCGGTAAATGGCAGATTATGATCAATGGTGAGTCCTACAAGTGTATCGTTGCTGAAGCAGCAAAGAAAGCTTTGGGCGAAGAAAACATCATGGAGCGTATTTTTATCGTTAAGATGCTGTTGGACAAAAACAAAGAAAACCACATTGCTGGTGCAGTTGGCTTCTCCAACCGTGAAAACAAAGTTTACGTTTTCAAATGTAAAACAGCTATGGTAGCTTGTGGTGGTGCGGTAAACATCTTTCGTCCCCGTTCTACCGGTGAAGGTAAAGGACGTGCATGGTACCCAGTATGGAATGCAGGTTCCACCTACACCATGTGTGCGCAGGTTGGTGCTACTCTGACCATGATGGAAAACCGTTTCACCCCGGCTCGATTTAAAGACGGTTACGGTCCTGTTGGTGCGTGGTTCCTTCTGTTCAAGGCAAAAGTATCCAACGGTAATGGCGAGTTCTACGCAATGGGCGATGCTGCCAAAGAAGAGCTCAAGCAGTTTATGCCGTACGGTGAGTCTGCTGTTACTCCGACCTGTCTTCGTAACCATCTGATGGTTAACGAGTTTAAAGCAGGACGTGGACCGGTTTACATGGCTACCGATGTTGCTCTGAACTCCTTCCTGGATGAGGCTCGCGAAGCTGGTAAGACAGAGAAAGAAGTAAAGAAAATCTGGAAACATCTTGAGTCTGAGGCTTGGGAAGACTTTCTAGATATGTCCATCGGCCAGGCTGGTCTTTGGGCAGGTATGAACATTGAGCCTGAGAAAGTAGGTTCTGAGATCATGCCGACTGAACCGTACATGCTCGGATCACATTCCGGTTGCTGCGGTATCTGGACCTCTGGGCCGGATGAAGACTGGGTTCCGACCGTTGATGGTCCCCGTTCTCACCAGTATAAGTGGGGCTACAACCGTATGACCACTGTTAACGGTCTGTTCACAGCCGGTGATGGTGTTGGTGCTTCTGGTCATAAGTTCTCCTCTGGTTCACATGCCGAGGGTCGTATTTGTGGTAAGCAGATGGTCAAGTACTGTCGCGACAACGCAGATTTCCAGCCTGAGCTGGCTCAGACTGCACAAGAGTTGGCCGACGAGATCTATGCTCCGGTTAAGCGTTATCACGAGCATGTTGGTGCCAGCACCGCTGCCGATGTTAACCCCAACTACTGCAAGCCGCACGGCCTGATGATGCGTCTGATGAAGGCCACTGACGAGTACGGCGGTGGTGTTGCAACCTACTATATGACCTCTGGTAAGCTCCTCAACATCTGTTTGGACCTCCTCCGCATGCTGCGTGAAGATGCAGAAAAGATGGCTGCTGGTGACCTGCACGAGCTGATGCGTGCCTGGGAGAACTACCACCGCATCTGGTGTGTTGAAACCCATATCCGTCACATTGAGTTCCGTAAAGAGTCCCGTTACCCGGGCTTCTACTACCGTTCAGACTATCCGAGCGTTGATGAAGAGAACTGGAAGGCATTTGTAAACTCCACCTTTGATCCGAAGACCCAGGAGTGGAAGTGTGAGAAGGTCGAGTGCATCAACGTCGTGGAAACCGATCCGTGGATTTAAGGATATCTTAGATACAGGGGCGGTAATATGACGGGCAGGGAGTTTTTTTTTCTGCCCGGTTAGACGCTGTACAGTGTTGTATGCGTTTAATCGTCACCGTCAGTAAGAATCTCCAGGCCCCGTTTACGAGGTCTGGAGTTTTTTATGTTTTGCAGACAGCAAAGAAGGTTGTTTTTGTTTGAACAAAGCAGTATGTTGTTTTATCATGCTTTTTTGTTGAACCAAGAAATAACCAATTTATCAATACCAGCAGTTTTTATGGAGGTTTGGCATGAGTGATGCTACGAAAACTGGTGCGGTACTGGTCGTTGGCGGCGGCATCAGCGGTTTGACCGCTGCGCTGGAAGCTGCGGAGGTAGGTAATGATGTCTATATTATCGAGAAAAATCCGTACTTCGGCGGTCGTGTGGCCCAGCTGAATCAGTATTTCCCAAAACTTTGTCCCCCCACCTGCGGCTTAGAAATTAATTTCAAGCGGGTAAAGAACAATCGAAAAATTCGTCCCTACACCATGACCACGGTTAAATCCGTGTCTGGCGGGCCGGGTAACTACGAGGTGGAGCTGGAGACCGCACCCCGTTATGTTAACTCCAACTGCACTGCCTGCGGTGATTGTGCTGAGGTCTGCACCGACGAGATCGACAATGCCTTCAACTTTGGCATGAACAAGACCAAGGCTATTTATCTGCCCCATGAAATGGCCTTCCCACGTCGTTATGTGCTGGATATTGATTCCTGTTCTCCTGATTCTCTGGAAGCCATTCGAGGTGCCTGTAAATATAATGCTATTGATACTGAGATGGCAACAGAGACCTTTACCCTGAATGTTAGCTCTATAGTCTGGGCAACTGGCTGGAATCCGTATGATCGGACAAAGCTGGAAAACCTGAAGCCTGAGTCCTCTCCTGCTATTATCTCTAACATGATGATGGAGCGGATGGCTGCACCCAATGGGCCAACTGGTGGAAAGATTGTACGCCCTGGTGATGATAAAGAGATTGAGTCTATCGCCTTTGTTCAGTGTGCTGGTTCCCGTGATGAGAATCATCTGGAGTACTGTTCTTATATCTGTTGCATGGCGACGTTCAAGCAGATGACCTATGTGTGCGAACGTTACCCTGATGCCAAGATTTATGTGTTCTATATTGATCTGCGTACTCCAGGAAAATATGAGCATTTCCGTGAGCAGCTCAGAACCTATGAAAATGCTGAGTTTATCAAAGGGAAAGTGGCTGATATCATAGCCGAGGATGACGGCGGTGTAACCGTTGTGGCAGAGGATGCAGTGGGCGGCGGTAAGGTGCAGCAAAAGGTTGATATGTGTGTCCTGGCTACAGGCATGCAGCCTGCTCTTGGAGAGCAAGGCAAGTCTCTTGGGCTGAATATGGATAACAATGGTTTTGTTGTTTCCGAGCCGGACAAGGGCATGATCGCTGCTGGTTGCGCCAAGTCAGCATCTGATGTGTACACCAGTACACAGTCTGCTACTGCCGCAGCTCTCAAAGCAATCCAGAACGCACAGTAGGAGGAAAGCAATGGATAAAGTATATGGTGCGTATCTTTGCACAGGGTGCAGTATCGGTGACGTTCTTGATGTTGATGGTCTGAAAGAGGCTGCTTCAGAAAACGGCATGGAGATGCAGGAGCATGCCTGCCTCTGCGGTGAAGAAGGTCAGGCCCTGATCAAGAAAGATATAGAAGAAAAAGGTGTCAACACGGTTGTGGTCTGCGCCTGTTCACCTCGGGTGATGCAGGATACCTTTGATTATGGTGACGGAACCATCACGGTTCGCGGTAATCTGCGCGAGCATGTGGCCTGGACAGCGCAACCTGAAGACAAGGACGATGAGGAAGCAGCTGAATACCTTCAGGAAGCAGGTGAGGACTATGTCCGCATGGCTGTGGTTCGTGCCCAGAAAGGGACCGTGCCTGAACCTTATAAGATGGAGCAAATCACCAAGAGTATTCTGGTGATGGGCGGTGGTATTGCTGGCTTGACTGCTGCTACTGAGGCTGCCAAGGCTGGTTATGACGTAACCATCATTGAAAAGACCGATAAGTTGGGTGGCAAGGCCTTGGGGTGGCGTAAGATGTTTCCGACTGCTTATCCCTACTCCGAGCTTGAGCAGCCCAATATTGAGCAGATGATCGCTACGGTCACCAGCAACGATAAAATTACGATTAAAACAGAAACTGAAGTTGCTCGTATCAGCGGTGCTCCTGGTGAATTCCGGGTGACTCTGAAACCTGCTGGCACTGAAAGCGAATGGGATGCGCCGGAAAAGGTTGGGGTTGATGAACGGGATCTGATTGAAAAAGGGGAGATGGAAGACCCTAATAAAGGCCTCAAAGTCTACACAGAGACCAATCCTGATGCGGAATTGGTCGGTGCTGTTGTGCTGGCTACAGGTTGGCGTCCTGCTGATGTTTCTGAGTATGAACATCTTGGTCATGGTACCCTGAATAATGTGGTCACCAATGCCGAGTTTGAAAAACTGGCCAAGGAAGGAAAGGTGCCTGCCAAGGTTGCTTTTATACAGAGTCCGGGCAGCACGGATAATGACCGTGATTTTCCCTATTGTAACTCTGTTACTTCTATGGTTGCTCTCAAGCAGGCCCAGTATGTATGTGATGATAACGGCGACAATGCCCAAGCATATATCCTGTATCAGCATATGCGCACACCGGGCAATACCGAGCTCTTCTACAAGGGAATGCAGCAGCGTGATGGCGTGTTCATGACCAAGGCCACGGTCACGCAAGTAGAGGAAGCTGGTGGCAGTCTGAAGGTTACTGCCGAGAACACCCTGCTGGGCGAGAATCTGGAGCTTGAAGTGGATATGGTGGTACTGGCCGCTGGTATGGTGCCCACTACTGTAGATGAATCCACCATTAATTTGGCCTATCGTCAGGGGCCTGGTTTTCTGGATCTGGATCTTTTTGATGGTTATGCAGATTCTCATTTTATCTGCTTCCCCTATGAAACCCGCCGGACCGGTGTTTACGCCTGTGGTGGTGTTCGTAAAGCAGAAACCATGGAAGAGACCATTGATGATGCCACTGGTGCAGCACTCAAGGCCATCCAGTGTATTGAGTCTGCTGACCGTGGTGTAGCGGTTCATCCACGTTCCGGTGATTTGACCTATCCTGATTTCTTTTTCCAACGTTGTACTCAGTGTAAACGCTGTACTGAGGAATGTCCTTTTGGTGCTCTGGATGATGATGCCAAGGGAACGCCGTTGCCCAACCCGACCCGTTGTCGACGTTGTGGTACCTGTATGGGAGCCTGCCCTGAGCGCATTATTGGTTTTGCTGATTATAACATTGATATGATCGGTTCTATGGTCAAGACTATTGAAGTGCCGGATGATGACGAGGATAAGCTCCGAATCGCTGTCTTTGTCTGCGAGAATGACGCCTATCCAGCCATTGATATGTCTGGTATGCGCCATAATAAGATGAACACCTTGGTTCGTTTTATTCCGGTTCGTTGCCTGGGTTCAGTGAACATGGTCTGGATTAAAGATGCCATGTCTTCTGGTATGGACGGAGTCCTGCTGCTCGGCTGTCGTTACGGTGATGATTACCAATGCCATTTTGTCAAAGGTTCTGAGATTGCCAGCAAGCGTATGGAGAACATCGGTGAAACCCTGGGTAGCTTGGGGCTTGAACCGGAACGCTGTGCTGTGGAACAGATCGCTATCTCTGACTACGATAAGATTCCAGGAATCCTTGATGAGTTTGTAGAGTCGATTGTTGAGATGGGGCCGAATCCGTTCAAGGGCTTCTAGCCTCTCTGTTGTGTCGAATTCGTGTTCGCCAGAATGTGTTTGGATGTATTCGGGCGAATACGGATCAGGTGTAAAAAAATCATTATTTCGACATATTGAAAAAGCTTTCAGGACAGGAGGAGAAAATGTCTATGAACGTACAACCAGATATTGAATTTATTAAGGACATGAAGGAGGCCGGGGGAGATACCCTGAAAAAATGCTTCCAATGTGCCACCTGCTCAGTGGTCTGTCCTCTTTCAACCGATGAAAATCCTTTTCCCCGTCAGCAGATGATTTACTCGCAATGGGGGCTTAAGGATAAATTGATCGGTGACCCGAACACCTTGCTCTGTCACCATTGTGGTGATTGTACAACCCATTGCCCACGCGGTGCCAAGCCTGGCGATGTCATGGGGGCAATCCGGGCCTATGCCTATAAATTTTACGGTTGGCCTGCGCCACTGGCTAACTTGGCTTCATCTGGAAAGAATTTACCCTTGCTTGTTGCTATACCGGCCTTGGTTGTCTTCCTGGTCTGGCTGATTTCCGGTGCAAATGTCCTTTCCCATGAAGATTTTCTCCATGCCGGGTATACGAATTTCTTTGGAGAAGGATATATGACTATTTTTGGTTTCAAGCTCCTGACCTGGAATGTCACGTTTATCAACTCTATCATGATTCCTACAGCTGCTTTAGCTGCTTTTGCCTCCTTTAAGGGGGTGACTGCTCTATGGAAGAAAATGAGTGATAACACAGGGGTTGGTGAAGCCCTGTACCGTCCTTCTGTTCCTCAGTTTGTTAAAGAGTTTCTCTGGCCTTCTCTTGTTGAGATAGTTCAGCATGAGCGCTTTAAAAAATGTGAGACTAATGAGGAGCGCATCCGTGGTCACCAGCCATTGATGTGGGCTTTTATCGCTCTGTTTTTCGTTACTATCTACTCTTTGATATCTCAGGATGTTTTAGGGCGTTTTATACCTTCTCTGCATGGTCCTATGGCCATGTGGAACCCTGTCAAAATAGTTGCTAATGTTGCAGCTGTTGCCATGATTGTTGGTATTGTAATTCTCTGGAAAAACCGGAACCAGATGGTTGAGGATAATCAGGGTGGGAATACCTTTTATGATTGGTTTCTGATCTGGATGATTGCCGGAGTTGGTGTGACCGGTTTAGGTGCTGAGGTTCTTCGTCTAATCGGTGTGGTGAAGTTGGGGTATTTGGTATATTACCTGCACTTGTTGGGGTATTTGGTATATTACCTGCACTTGGTTTCTGTTATGATGCTTTTCCTCTATATGCCGTATACCAAGTTCGCGCATTTGATCTACAGAACCTGTGCCATGACCTTTGAACGGTACAGAGATTCTGCTTATGTGAAAAATCCTGTAAAATAAAGGGTAAGTTGCGGAGCAAATACGAGCTATTACCATTGTTTTTATTAAACCAGACTTTAAAAGTCTGGTTTTTTTATTTAAGGAGAAAAAAAGCTTGCAAGAGAATTTATCCTGCTGTATGATGCGCTGCACAAAATGTAGTGCTGGCGTAGCTCAATTGGTAGAGCACCTGATTTGTAATCAGGGGGTTGCGGGTTCAAGTCCCATCGCCAGCTCCAGAGATCGAAAAGCAGTGGAGAGTTGTTGAGTTGTTGAGGTTCAACAGTTGTCCTGTGTTTTTCGAGTTTGGAGGGGTTCCCGAGTGGTCAAAGGGAACAGACTGTAAATCTGTCGGCAGCGCCTTCGGAGGTTCAAATCCTCCCCCCTCCACCAGTTAAGACTACGTAACAGGCATGCGCATGTAATGCGCTGCCTGTTCTTTTTTGTGCATGTGCGGGAATAGCTCAATTGGTAGAGCATCAGCCTTCCAAGCTGAGGGTTGCGAGTTCGAGTCTCGTTTCCCGCTCCATGTGTTTTTTTGAAGTGTACTTTGAAGTGCCCACGTAACTCAGTGGTAGAGTACCTCCTTGGTAAGGAGGAAGTCACCGGTTCAAGTCCGGTCGTGGGCTCCAGGATTGCCGATAAGAAGTGATAGTCGGTAGAGTGAAGGAAAATTTGTCTGGGGAGACATAATAATGGCAAAAGAGAAGTTTGAGCGGACGAAGCCGCATGTCAATGTTGGAACCATTGGTCATGTTGATCATGGTAAGACTACCCTGACAGCGGCTATCACACGAGTGCTGGCAACCAAAGGGCAGGCTGATTTTACAGATTTTAGTGCTATTGATAAGGCACCGGAAGAAAAAGAGCGTGGAATAACCATTGCAACCGCTCATGTTGAATATGAGAGCACAGGGCGTCATTATGCCCATGTAGATTGTCCTGGTCATGCCGATTATATCAAGAACATGATTACCGGTGCTGCTCAGATGGACGGCGCAATTCTTGTTGTAGCTGCTACTGATGGTCCTATGCCGCAGACTCGTGAGCATATCCTGCTGGCGCGTCAGGTAGGTGTTCCGGCTATTGTAGTTTTTCTGAATAAATGCGATCAGGTTGATGATGAAGAGTTGATTGAGTTGGTTGAGATGGAGCTTCGTGAGTTGCTTGATAACTATGAGTTTTCTGGTGACGATACCCCGATTATTCAAGGTTCTGCGCTGGAGGCTCTGGAGCACCCTGAAGATGAAGGAAAGGCCAAGTGTATCTGGGATCTGATTGAAGCTGTTGATACCTGGATTCCGCAGCCTGAGCGTGATGTTGATAAGCCCTTTCTGATGCCGGTTGAGGATGTGTTCTCTATCTCCGGTCGTGGTACTGTTGCAACCGGTCGTGTGGAGAGTGGTATAGTTAAGGTGGGTGATGAGATAGAAATCGTCGGTATTCGCGAAACACAGAAGACCACCATTACCGGGGTTGAGATGTTTCGTAAGCTTCTTGATGAGGGACAGGCTGGCGATAACATCGGAGCTTTGCTGCGCGGAACCAAGCGTGAAGAGATCATTCGTGGACAGGTATTGGCAAAGCCAGGTTCTATCACCCCGCATAAGAAGTTTAAAGCAGAGTGCTATATTCTGACCAAGGAAGAGGGTGGGCGTCATACCCCGTTTTTTAACGGTTATCGGCCCCAGTTTTATTTCCGTACCACTGACGTAACAGGCGTTTGTACGCTTGAAGAAGGTGTGGAGATGGTTATGCCTGGCGATAATATTCATATCACGGGAGAATTGATAACACCTATAGCTATGCAGGAAGGACTTCGCTTCGCTATTCGTGAGGGTGGGCGTACTGTTGGAGCTGGCGTGATCAGCGAAATTATTGAGTAATATTCTGAACAGATTTTTCTGAACAGAATCTGCTTGAAGAATGTGACTCCGGTTTGACCTTGTGGTCGCCGGAGTCTATATATCAGGGGGGTTGGTATGCGGGATATAATTACGCTTGCCTGTATGGAGTGTAAGCAGAGAAATTACACGACAACAAAAAATAAAAGAACAATACCTCACAAACTTGAGCTGAAGAAATACTGCCCTTTTTGCAGGACACATACTCCGCATAAAGAAACAAAGTAGTTTTACAGTAAAGTAAGGTAGGTTACGCAGATAGAATTCGAGGCGAGTGTTGCGCAGGCCAGTAGCTCTAATTGGTAGAGCATCGGACTCCAAATCCGAGGGCTGGGGGTTCGAGTCCCTCCTGGCCTGCCATTTTTTTTTCTGCTGGGTGCTGGAAGGAAATGACAAGTAAAAAAAAGAAAAATAATGTACAGGGTGGTTCAAAGGGGAAAGATGCAGGTAATAATGCGTCATCTTTTGTGCTGGCTCCGGGAAACATTCGTCTTTTTTATCATGAGGTTGTTGTAGAATTTAAAAAAATTGTCTGGCCTGACCGGAAGGTAACTTTGGGTTTGTCAGGGTTTGTCATTTTATTGACAGTACTGCTTTCCGTGTATTTGGGTGCTGTGGATTTGATTCTTGGGAAGTTGGTAGGGCTGGTTCTCCAATAGGCGTATTATGGCAAAGAAATGGTATATAGTGCATACCCATACCGGTTTTGAGGTAAAGGTCAAAGCTACGCTTGAGGATAATATCAGGCAGGCTGCTCAGGAAGAATGCTTTGGAGATATCCTGGTTCCCACTGAACAGGTGGTGGAGATGGTTAAAGGGGAGCGAAAAACTTCGGAGCGCAAATTTTTTCCTGGCTATATACTGGTGCAGATGGAAATGAATGAACATTCCTGGCACACGGTTATGGAAACCCAGCGTGTTACCGGCTTTGTTGGTGTGAATAGTGGACAGAGCGCAGCTGCTGGTGAGGTCTATAAGCAAATACCTGCGTTGACAGATCAGGAAGCGAATAAAATTATCATGCGCATTGAAGAAGGCGCAGAAAAGCCTATTCCAAAGGTTGTTTTTGAGGTGGGAGATGTTGTTCGTGTTACTGAAGGGCCTTTTGCGAATTTTGAAGGGACAGTTGATGAGGTCTTTCCTGATAAAGGCAGAGTCCGGGTCTTGGTTTCGATTTTTGGGCGTTCAACTCCGGTTGAGCTTGAGTATATGCAGGTAAGCAATAATTAAAAACTCCAGGTGGGTTCATGGAGGAGTGAATAATGGCAAAAAAAATTCAATCATACATAAAGCTGCAAATACCGGCTGGAAAGGCCAATCCGTCACCTCCTGTTGGGCCGGCATTAGGGCAGCATGGTGTGAATATCATGGATTTCTGTAAGACCTTTAACGCAAAGACCCAATCAGAAGGTGATATGATTATTCCAGTTGTTATTACAGTGTTTAACGATCGTTCATTCACTTTTATTACAAAGACTCCGCCTGCATCTGTGCTTCTCTTTAAGGCAGCTGGCTTGCAGAAAGGCTCAAGTAATCCGAAAAAAGATCGTGTTGCTGAGTTAGGCAGAGATAAAATCAAAGAAATTGCCGAGATTAAAATGCCGGATTTGAACGCATATGATATTGAGCAGGCAATGAAGATTGTAGAGGGAACAGCACGGAGTTGTGGGATTACAGTGCTTGACTGATGCGTTTGTAATTTTTTCCTCTCATTGGAGATGAAGAAAGAAGAAGGTACTTGGCTGACGCAAAAAAACAGTCTGCACTTTTTGACAATATATTTTATAAAACAGTTTTATTTTTCGTTTGTACCACGCTTGCTTACTTGAGAGGGCAGAGTTTCTCAAAAGAGTGTGGGAGACAAATAGAGGTTGATTATGCCGAAACATGGTAAGCAGTACCGAAAAGCAGCTGAAGGGATTGATAGAGAAACGCTGTATTCTTTGGAAGAAGCAGTAAGCCTTTTGCTGGCAAAGAACTGTGCTAAATTTGATGAGTCTGTTGATGTAGCTGTACGTTTGGGTATTGACCCGCGTCATGCTGATCAGATGGTTCGCTCCTCAGTTATTTTGCCCCATGGCACAGGAAAGGAAGTACGTGTCCTGGTTTTTGCCAAGGGTGAGAAAGAGGCGGAAGCACTGGCCGCAGGTGCTGATTATGCTGGCTCTGACGAGTTGGTGGAAAAAATTAAAGAAGGTTGGCTGGAGTTTGACAAAACAATAGCTACTCCTGATATGATGGGTGAGGTTGGTAAGATTGGTCGTGTTCTAGGGCCAAGAAACCTTATGCCTAATGCAAAACTTGGCTCAGTGACCTTTGATGTTGAGCGTGTTGTTCAGGAGACCAAAAAAGGTAAAGTAGATTTTAAGTCTGATAAGGCAGGTGTTATTCACGCCTTGGTCGGTAAACGTTCATTTGGTACTGAAAATTTGGTAGCAAATATTGCCCATTTTGTTGATAAGCTCATTCAGCTGAAGCCCTCAACCAGTAAGGGGGTCTATCTTCGATCAATAAGCCTGTCAAGCACCATGGGGCCCAGTGTTAAGGTTGATCCTTTGCAGGTTCGCTCCTTAATCAAAGCCTGATAGTTTTTTTACCCATCTTTTTTAGGATCATCGGCTACAAGCTAAGGTGGACTGAAAAATGGGTTAAGATGTGTATGTAGCGAAAAAATATTTCGTTATACGAGTTGAGAGTAGAATAGTTTTATAGCTTGGGAAGGTCAGAGACAGCAGGTACGTTCTGTTTAATAATCATTAGGTTGCCAGCCGAGACCAGTGAGTTCCATTCAATCTGAAGATCTTTATTTCAGTTTGAAACGAATTAATAACATAATTTCATTTCTGTTGTTCTGTGACAATCCCGTGCCTAATTTCCAGGAGGTGTAACAGTTGAATCGCGAAAATAAGGCGAAAAAGGTAGATGAACTGAAGGATACCTTTGCCAGAGCCAAGTTCGCAGTAGTAGCTGATTACCGCGGATTAAAAGTAAAAGAACTTGAGCAACTTCGTGTTACCTTGCGTGAGCAGGGTGGGCAGATTCAGGTTGCCAAAAACACCCTTCTTAAACTGGCTGTACAGGATACAGATTTTGAAGGGTTAAAGCAGGACTTCGCCGGTACAACGGCGGTAGCATTCAGTTTTGACGATCCTGTGGGATCAGCTAAAGCCTTAGCTGATTTTACAAAGGAAAATGAATCCTTGGTTGTCCGTTCAGCAATGTTTGAAGGAAAAACATTAAGCTCTGACGACGTGGTTGCTCTGTCAAAACTGCCCACTAAAGATCAGTTGCTTGGTCAGTTATGTAGTGTGCTCAACGCAGTACCGACAAAACTTGTCCGTACCCTGAATGCTGCACCGAGTAATTTGGTCTACGCCCTGCAGGCGATAAAAGATCAGAAAGAGAATTAAGTTATTTAATATCCGGAGGAATGAAAGATGTCTGAAGCTATTGATCAGGTAGTAGAGTTAGTAGAAAAAATGTCACTTCTTGAGGTTGCTGAACTGGTTTCAGCACTGGAAGAGAAGTTTGGAGTTTCCGCAGCAGCTCCTGTTGCTATGGCAGCAATGCCTGGTGCTGGTGATGATGCAGGTGAAGGAGCAGCTGAAAAGACCGAGTTTGACGCTGTCCTGACTGCTGCAGGTGACCAGAAAATTAAAGTCATCAAAGAGGTTCGTGGAATCACTGCTCTTGGACTGAAAGAGGCAAAAGCCTTGGTAGAGGGCGTACCTGCTCCGATCAAAGAAGGTGTGAGCAAGGAAGAAGCTGAAGAGATCAAAGAAAAGATTGCAGCTGTAGGTGGTACTGTGGAAGTCAAATAAACAGACAGCTTCAGCTGTTTATGGCTGAGAGTATTTGTCAGTCAGGATGTTTTTAGTAACGCTATGGGGGGAGGTCCCTCGTGGCGTTACTGCGTTTGTGGACCGGCCAGCGATAAAAATTGTATCCAATAAAGAATAAGGAGAACACTTGGGTGCATTCCAACTCGCTGTTAAAACTCAACTTCGCAGATTGTATTAAAGAGGGGATCAATGAATAGAGTACGCAAGGGATTTGCCAAAACACGCAAGCTTGTAGAACCACCGCATCTTATTGCTATGCAGCGGCATTCCTATGACCGTTTTCTCCAGATGAATGTTGATCCGTCTCAACGAGAAGAAATCGGACTGCAAGGTATTTTTAAAAACATTTTTCCAATAAGCGATTTTAACGGCCTCTGCACCCTGGAGTTTGTCAGCTATTCATTTGGAGAGCAGAAATATACGGTTTCTGAATGTATTGAGCGTGGAATGACCTATGAGGTTCCTGTTAAAATTACTGTCCGGTTGATCACCTTTGAGATTGACGAAGAAACTGGTGTCCAGACTGTTCGTGACATTAAGGAGCAGGAAGTATTCCTTGGTGCGCTCCCTTTGATGACTGATGACGGTGTCTTTATAATAAACGGAACAGAGCGTGTTATTGTTAACCAGTTGCAGCGTTCGCCAGGACTTTTTTATACCCATGATAATGGAAAGTCCCATATTTCAAATAAGCGCTTGTACTCTGCCCGGATTATTCCGGTGCGGGGGTCTTGGCTTGATTTTGAGTTTGACATAAAAGATATTCTCCATGTCCGTATTGACAGAAGGCGTAAACTTCCGGTAACGACCTTGCTCAAGGCACTGGGGTACTCTGATGAGGAATTGCTTAGGGAGTTTTATCCTGTTGATACCATCCAGATCAACGATAACAGCTTTAGTATTCTTTTTCAGCCAGAGACCTTTATTGGTCAGCGTCTGACCACGGATTTGGTTAATCCGACAGACGGAGAGATCCTGGGCAAGCAAGGAAGAAAAGTTTCCAAGGCCCTGGCAAAAAGGATTGTGAAGGCCGGAGTGGAGACCATTGCAATTGCTCCAGAAGAGGTTCTGGAAAGGGTATTAGTTGCTGATATTGTTCATCCTGAGTCGGGAGAGGTTATAGCAAAATGTAATGATCTGTTGACCGAGGAATTGATAGAAAAGTTTCAGGAGAGTAAGATCAGCAGTATTGAAGTTCTTTTTATAGATAATGTTAATATTTCTGAGTCGTTTAGAAAGACCTTAGCTGTTGATAAGGTACAGGATGGTGACCAGGCCCTGATTGAAATCTACAGGCGTCTTCGCCCTTCCAGTCCCCCCACTGTCGAGATTGCTCAGGAGTTTTTTAATAAGCTTTTTTATGATCCAGCCACTTATGACCTTTCTGTTGTTGGACGTTATAAGATTAATTCCAAACTGGGTCTTGATATTCCCATTGAGCATCGCACCCTGACCAAAGAGGATATTATCCTCAGTGTGAAGCATTTGGTTCGTCTCAAGGACGAACTGCGGGAAGGTGATGATATTGATCATCTGGGCAATCGCCGGGTGCGCACTGTGGGTGAGCTTTGCGAGAATCAGTACAGAATGGGTCTGGTTCGCATGGAGCGGGCAATCAAGGAGAGGATGAACCTTCAGGAAGTTGAAACCCTGATGCCTCATGACCTGGTGAATCCCAAGCCAGTGACTTCGGCAGTCAAAGAATTTTTTGCCACTTCTCAGCTTTCCCAGTTTATGGATCAAACCAACCCTCTTTCCGAGGTAACCCATAAACGACGTCTTTCTGCCTTGGGACCTGGTGGTCTGACCCGGGAGCGGGCTGGTTTTGAAGTCCGTGACGTTCACCCTACCCATTACGGACGTATTTGTCCGGTTGAGACTCCGGAAGGTCCGAATATTGGACTTATTGTCTCATTGGCAACCTATGCCAAAGTAAATACCTATGGTTTTATAGAAGCCCCGTATCGTATTGTTCGGGACCGTAAGGTTTTGGACGAGATCAAGGATTTTACAGCTCTTCAGGAGCAGGGAAATGTTGTTGCTCCGGCCAATATCATTCTTAATGAAGATGGAAATATTATTGATGACACCTTGATTGCCCGTATGGACGGCGAGGTTGTTACAGTTTCTGTTGATGACGTTACAGCTATGGATGTTGCCCCCAATCAGCTGGTTTCGGTTGCAGCCTCCTTGATTCCTTTTTTGGAAAATGATGATGCGAACAGGGCCCTGATGGGGTCCAACATGCAGCGTCAGGCTGTGCCACTTTTGAAGCCTGCTTCTCCCCTTGTGGGAACTGGGGTAGAGAAAAATCTGGCACAGGATTCAGGTGCTTGTTTGCTGGCTGGCGGTGACGGGGTTGTTGAAGAGGTTGATGCCAATCGGGTCATGATTCGTTACGATGAACCAGGAACTGATGGTTTTGATACCGGAATCGGGGTTTATCATCTTTCAAAGTATAAGAAAACCAACCAAAATACCTGCTTTAATCAGAAACCGTTGATTCTGCCAGGTATGCGGGTGAAAAAAGGTGATGTGTTGGCTGATGGCCCTTCAACCGAGATGGGCGAGCTTGCTCTGGGAAAAAATGTAACCATTGCCTTTATGCCGTGGCGTGGCTATAACTTTGAGGATTCTATTCTGATTAATGAGCGGCTGCTCAAAGAGGATACCTTTACCTCTGTCCATATAGAAATTTTTGATGTGGTGGCCCGTGACACCAAATTGGGGAAAGAGGAGATCACTCGCGATATCCCGAATATTGGTGATGATGCCCTGCGCAATCTTGATGAGTCAGGCATTATTCGTATTGGTGCTGGTATCCACGCAGGCGATATGCTGGTTGGGAAAGTAACGCCCAAGGGCGAAACAATGCTCTCTCCAGAAGAAAAGCTTCTTCGGGCGATTTTTGGTGAAAAAGCAGGGGATGTGAAAGATACTTCGCTACGAGTACCACCCGGAGTGGAGGGCGTGGTTATTGATGCCAAGGTCTTTTCCCGTAAAGGGGTGGATAAAGACGAACGCACCTTGATGATTGAGGAGCAGGAGGTCAATCGCCTGAACCGGGATATGGAAGATGAACTCGGCAGTCTGAAAAATGGGGTTCGGAGAAAGCTCTGCGATTTGATGGTCAACCGGACTGCTAAAAAGGATATTCTTGACAGCGAAGGAAATGTCATTCTTCCCCTTGGCAAAAAGCTGACTGAAGAAAGCTTGGATGTGGTGGAGTTTGAGCAGTTGCGCAGTCTAGATTTCTCAGAGAGGGCCAAATACGAGGACGAACTTGAGGATGTATTTATTAACTACTCTCGTCAGGCCCAGGCTGTCCGCGAACGCTATGAAGGAATTGTTGCCCGAATGGAAAAAGGCGATGACCTTCCTCCAGGTGTGGTCAAGATGGTGAAAATCTATGTGGCAACCAAGCGTAAGCTGGCTGTGGGCGATAAGATGGCTGGACGGCATGGTAACAAAGGTGTTGTTTCCAGATTACTCCCTGAAGAGGATATGCCTTTCTTTCAGGATGGAACGACTGTTGATGTGGTTTTGAATCCGTTGGGTGTTCCCTCGCGAATGAATGTAGGTCAGGTGCTTGAATGTCATCTGGGGTTTGCTGCCAAGCGTTTGGGCGAGCAGGTCCAGAAGCTGGCTACGGCTGCGGAGATTGAGCCGCTCAAAGAACGTCTCCAGGCAGTGTATTCTGAAGAGGAATATAAAGAAATTACCAATGGCCTGAGTGATGATGAGCTGATCGACAAGATGCGTAAGTATGGTCACGGTATTCATGTGGCTACTCCGGTCTTTGATGGAGCTACTGAAGCTGAGATCCGCAACATGCTTATTCAGGCTGGTGTGGACGAGGTTGGTCAGTCCACCTTGTATGACGGTCTTACTGGGGATAAATTTGATAATAAGGTGACAGTCGGTACTATGTACATGCTCAAGCTGCACCATTTGGTTGATAATAAGATCCATGCCCGATCCACAGGGCCGTATTCGCTGGTAACCCAGCAGCCCTTGGGCGGTAAGGCTCAATTTGGTGGACAGCGACTGGGAGAGATGGAAGTCTGGGCCATGGAGTCCTATGGAGCAGCCTATACCTTGAAGGAATTCCTGACCGTCAAATCCGATGATGTTGAAGGAAGAACCTCAATGTATGAGAAGATTGTTAAGGGGAATAATTTCCTTGATGCCGGATTGCCTGAATCCTTCCATGTTTTAGTGAAGGAATTAAAAGGGCTTTGTCTGGATGTTGAGTTGTTATCGTCAACCGATCAATAACATTAAAGATCGTATTAATGATCGTACAGACAAGTCAGGCAAATACAGGCGCATAGGTACGAACCATCAAAACTGTGCAGCCGAGCATTTATAGAACATGATTTTAGTAGCAGGGATATAGAAACTGCTACAGCATTAACAGGGGAGGGTAATCTTCGTGGAAGAACTGTTCAGCTTTTTTAACAAGCCGAAAGGGCCGCTTGTTTTTGACAAGGTTAAAATTTCCCTTGCGTCACCGACAAAGATACTTGAATGGTCCCACGGTGAGGTAAAAAAACCCGAGACCATTAACTACCGTACCTTTAAGCCGGAAAGGGACGGATTATTCTGCGCCAAGATATTTGGGCCTGTGAAGGATTACGAGTGTAATTGCGGGAAGTATAAACGCATGAAACACCGTGGTGTGGTCTGTGAAAAATGTGGTGTTGAGGTTATTCAGTCCAAGGTACGTCGTGAGCGTCTGGGTCATATCCAATTAGCTGCTCCGGTTGCACATATCTGGTTTCTCAAGTCATTGCCTACCAAGATTGGGTCAATACTGGATATGACTCTCAAGGAGTTGGAACGGATCCTGTACTTTGAATCTTATGCAGTTGTCCGTTCTCATGTGGAGAGTATCCCAGCGGGTAGCCTGCTTAATGAGGAACAGTATCAGGAAGCGCTGGAACAGTTTCCCGGTGAATTTGAGGTCGGTATCGGTGCTGAAGCTATTCAGGATATGCTCAAGGGACTGGATCTGGTTGAACTCTCTCTTCAACTCCGTCAAGAGATGAAAGAGACCGGATCAGTCACCAAGCGGACTAAGCTTGGCAAGCGCTTGAACGTTGTTGAGGCCTTTCGTGATTCTGGTAATCGTCCTGAATGGATGATTCTGGAAGTTGTTCCAGTCCTGCCCCCTGACCTCCGTCCCTTAGTCCCTCTTGAAGGCGGACGTTTTGCCACTTCTGATCTTAATGATCTGTACCGACGGGTCATTAACCGGAATAACCGCTTAAAACGTCTTCTTGAGCTGGATGCGCCGGATATCATTCTCCGTAATGAAAAGCGCATGCTTCAGGAGGCTGTGGATGTTCTTTTTGATAACGGACGCCGTGGTCGCACCATTACCGGACCCAATAAACGGCCTCTGAAGTCCCTGTCTGACATGCTCAAAGGAAAGCAGGGGCGTTTTCGTCAGAATCTGTTGGGTAAACGTGTTGACTACTCTGGTCGTTCCGTTATCGTTGTTGGCCCTCATCTCCGCCTCCATCAATGCGGACTGCCCAAGAAAATGGCCCAGGAGCTTTTTAAGCCCTTTATCTATAATAAGCTTGAATCTTTGGGCTATGTGACCACCATCAAGAGTGCCCGTAAAATGGTGGAAAAAGGTGCTAAAGAGGTGTGGGATGTCCTTGATGATATCGTACGTGAGTATCCAGTTATCCTGAATCGTGCTCCGACACTGCATAGATTGGGTATGCAGGCCTTTGAGGTGGTTCTGATTGAAGGAAAGGCTATTCAGCTTCATCCCTTGGTCTGCTCTGCCTTTAATGCCGACTTTGATGGTGATCAGATGGCGGTTCATCTGCCCCTGTCTGTGGAAGCCCAGGTTGAGGCCAGGGTTTTGATGATGTCCACCAATAATATTCTGTCTCCAGCCAGTGGCAGCCCGGTTATTATTCCCAGTCAGGATATAGTTCTTGGTCTGTATTATATGACCAGAGAACGGTACGGCGTTGCTGGTGAGGGAGCAGTTTTCAGCTCTCCTGACGAGGCCCGTATGGCCTATGATCATAATGCTGCCCACCTCCAGGCCAGAGTAAAGGTCCGTTTGAAAGGCGAGCTGGTTGAAACAACCATTGGAAGAATAATCGTTGGTGAACTGCTTCCTGACAGTATTCCCTTTGCTGTGGTCAACAAAGAGCTCTCTAAAAAAGAATTGGGATTTCTTGTCGATTATACGTATCGCCATGCTGGCACCAAGGATACTGTTATTCTGGCTGACCGCCTGAAGGATATGGGCTATGAACAGGCGACCAGAGCTGGAATCTCCATCTGTATTAATGATATGAAGATTCCGGTGAACAAAGAAGAGTTTGTTGAAGAGTCTGGGAGAAAAGCAGCCGAGGTTGATGAACAGTATTCAGGCGGTTTAATTACAGACGGAGAAAAATATAATAAGATTGTTGATATCTGGTCAAAGGCCACAGACAAAATCACCCAGGAAATGATGGAAGAGATGTCTGTAGATTACGTTAGGGATAGTGAAGGTAAGTTACGTGACTTAAAGAGTTTTAACTCTGTTTATATTATGGCTGACTCTGGTGCCCGTGGTTCCAAAGATCAGATCAGGCAGCTGGCTGGTATGCGTGGTTTGATGGCCAAACCTTCTGGTGCCATTATTGAGACCCCGATTAAGGCAAATTTTCGGGAAGGCCTCTCTGTGCTGGAGTACTTTATTTCTACTCACGGTGCTCGAAAGGGTCTTGCGGATACTGCGCTGAAAACTGCGAACTCCGGTTATCTGACCCGACGCCTGGTTGATGTTGCCCAGGACTCAACTATTGTGGAAAAGGACTGCGGCACCATGCGCTATACCGTTGCTGAGCCGCTTCTTGATGGTGGTGAAGTTATTGTTCGTATTGGTGAGCGAATCCTTGGCCGTGTTGCCAGTGATGATATTGCTGATCCGCAAACCGGTGATATAATTGTTGAGATGGATGAGGAAATCACCGAGGAAAAAGTTGAAGCCATTGAAGCTGCAGGTATTGACAGGGTTCGGATTCGGTCTGTTCTGACCTGTGAATCACGGCGCGGAGTCTGTGCTATGTGCTATGGCCGAGACCTGGGGCGCGGTCATATGGTGAATATTGGTGAGGCTGTTGGTATCATTGCTGCCCAGTCCATTGGCGAGCCAGGTACCCAGTTGACCATGCGTACCTTCCACATTGGTGGTACAGCAAGCCGGTCTGTTGAGCAGGCTGAAATTCGCAGTCAACGTGCAGGTATTGTTCGTTACAAAGAATTGCATTCAGTAACTAATGCAGCAGGTTTTGAAGTGGTTATGAACCGCAATGCCGAGATCACTGTTGTTGATGAGCAGGATGTGAATCGAGAGCGGTTTTCTGTTCCTTACGGTGCGGAAATAAAGGTACCAGACGGTGCCAGAGTTGAGCCTGGCACGGTGATTGCGGATTGGGATGCCTTTGCTATTCCCATTGTTGCTGAGGCTGCTGGTCGCATCAAGTACGGCGATGTGATTGAGGGGGATACCATGCAAGAGCGCGTTGATCAGGTAACTGGTAAGGTTTCCAGGGTTATTATTCACGCTACTACTGCCAAGCATTCCAGCCCGAGAATTTCGCTCAAAGACGGAAGGGGACGTACTGTTAAACTGCCGGGTGTGGAGCATGATGCTCGCTATCCGCTGCCAGTTGGCTCAATTATCGCCGTTGATGAGGGAGATGAGGTTCCAGCCGGTACTGTGGTAGCGAAAATTCCGCGTGAAACCACTAAGACCAAAGATATTACCGGTGGTTTGCCCAGGGTAGCTGAACTTTTTGAAGTACGAAAACCCAAAGAGCAGGCCATTGTCACGGAAATTGATGGTCGAATCAGCTTTGGTAAGGAGCTTAAAGGTAAGCGCCGGGTTGTTGTGACCCCTGAAACCGGTGAGCCAAGAGAATATCTGATTCCAAAAGCCAAGCATGTTACCGTACATGCAGGTGATTATGTCAAGGCTGGTGATGCTTTGATGGATGGATCAATTCTTCCTAACGATATTCTCAAAATTAAAGGCGAGGAAGAGCTGGCTCAGTTCCTTGTTGATGAGATCCAGGAGGTATATCGTCTCCAGGGGGTCAAGATCAATGATAAGCATATTGAGACCATTGTGCGCCAGATGTTGAAGAGGGTGCGGATTACTGACCCAGGCGATACAAAATTTATGCTTGATCAGTTGACAGAAAAATGGATGTTCTATGATGAAAACAGAAGGATAATGGAAGAAGGGCTTCAGCCCGCTTCAGCCGAGCCTCAGTTACTGGGTGTCACCAAGGCATCATTATCTACAGACTCCTTTATTTCAGCTGCCTCCTTTCAGGAGACAACCAAGGTTCTGACCAATGCTGCTATGGCTGGCAGGGTGGATACCTTAGACGGGTTAAAGGAAAATGTCATTATGGGCCGTCTGGTTTCTGCAGGAACAGGTTTGTCGAGATATAAAATTAATTAGATATGTGTTTTTTAGTCTTGACTCTCCTGGTTAAAGATGATATATAATCTGCCTATTGCTTTTTGTGCAGATAGGTAGTGTACAAATTATTGAAAAGGTAAAGGAAAGATGCCTACTATTAATCAGCTCGTTAGAAAAAGAAGGAAGAAGCAGGTCAAGCGTTCTGATACGCCTGCGTTGCAGAACTGTCCGCAGAGGCGTGGTGTCTGTGTCCGTGTTTATACAACGACCCCTAAGAAACCAAATTCGGCTTTGCGTAAGGTTGCAAGGGTAAGGTTGACAAACGGGATTGAAGTTACCTCGTACATACCTGGGATAGGGCATAATTTGCAGGAGCACTCCGTTGTTTTGGTTCGTGGTGGCCGTGTGAAGGATTTGCCTGGTGTTCGTTATCACATTGTGCGCGGTACGTTGGATGCGTTGGGTGTGAGTGATCGTAAACAGGGCCGGTCTAAGTATGGCGCAAAGCGTCCTAAATAACTTAAATAGTGATACTGATCGGGGTGTAAGGCTATGCCGAGAAAGAAGTTGCAAAGCAAGCGTGCTGTTGAAGCTGATCCGAAATATAATTCTGTTTTGGTGTCCAGGTTTACAAATGGCCTGATGCTGAATGGGAAAAAGACTTTAGCCCGCCGTATGTTTTATGATGCGATGGCTATTGTAGAGGAGAAGCTTTCCGAGGAAGAACCTTTGGCTGTTTTCGAGGCAGCTATGGAAAATGTTCGTCCCAGAGTTGAGGTGAAGAGTCGTCGGGTTGGTGGTGCAACCTATCAGGTTCCTGTTGAGGTTCGTCCTGACCGTCGTAATGCCTTGGCTATACGTTGGGTTATCGGTTTTGCGAAAAGTCGTTCCGGTCGTTCTATGGCTGATAAGCTCGCTGCTGAATTGGTTGATGCCTATAATAAGAGAGGCGCATCCGTAAAGAAGCGTGATGATACCCATAAAATGGCTGAGGCAAATAAAGCCTTTGCTCATTATCGCTGGTAGCGTCTGTTTCTCTTTTGGCTGAGTAGGTAAGCTAAGAAAAAACATGTAGGGTGACCAGTGGCTGATAGTGGCGCGTTATCCCGTGTGCGTAATATTGGGGTAATGGCCCATATAGACGCGGGAAAGACAACAACAACAGAGCGGATCCTTTATTATTCGGGTCGCTCTCATAAAATAGGCGAAGTTCATAATGGCACAGCTGTTATGGACTGGATGGAGCAGGAACAGGAGCGCGGAATAACTATTACGTCCGCTGCTACAACCTGCAAGTGGGCTGGCTGTCGGGTTAATATTGTAGATACTCCAGGTCATGTCGATTTTACCGTAGAAGTTGAGCGGTGCCTGCGAGTGCTGGACGGTGTAGTGGCTGTGTTTTGTGCGGTTGGTGGTGTTGAACCCCAATCGGAAACGGTTTGGCGGCAAGCAGATCGTTATAGTATACCACGCATCGCTTTTATAAATAAAATGGACCGTGTTGGCGCAGATTTTGACAAGGTGGTTGCAGAGATAGAAGAGTCTCTAGCAGCTGATCCTGTTGTTCTTGCCCTGCCATACGGTAGTGAAGAGACTTTTTCTGGGACTATCGACCTTATAGAGCAGAAGCTTTATCGGTATAATGAAGATGACAAAGGTGGAACAGTTCATGAAGAAGAGATTCCTGATGATATAAGAAGCACATCTTCGGCCGCCCGTATGAGGCTCCTCGAGAAGTTGGCCGACTTCGATGAGGGGATCATGGAAAAATATCTGGATGAGCAAGAGATCTCTCCCGGTGAGATTCGCAAGGCGTTGCGAGATGCAGTGATCGCCTTGCAATTGGTTCCAGTGCTATGTGGCTCTGCCTTCAAGAATAAAGGCATACAGCCATTGCTTGATGCAGTTGTCTGGTACCTGCCCTCACCCGTAGATGTCCCCCAGGTTGAGGGGGAGGACAAGAACGGTGCGCCGCTTGTCCGCAAACTGGAGCGGAGTGAAAAATTTTGTGGCTTGGTTTTTAAGCTGCAATCAGACCCTTTTATTGGCAATCTAGCTTTCATCAGAGTCTATTCTGGTGAGCTGAAGGTCGGTGATAAGGTCTTTAATCCGTTGAAGCGGAAACAAGAAAAGATCGCAAAATTAATTAAGCTTCATGCCAATAAGCGTGAAGAGGTTCAAGTGATTGGTGCCGGTGATATTGGTGCTGTTGTTGGGTTGAAATTCACGATGACAGGTGATACCCTTTGTTCGGCTGGCGACTATATCGTTTTGGATACCATGGAATTTCCTGAGCCGGTTATTGGCGTTGCTATTGAAGCACGTAGTAAGGCTGATGAAGCCAAGCTAGCTGAAAGTCTTGAGAAGATAGCCTGTGAAGATCCCAGCTTTCGCATAACCCTGAATGAAGATACGGGTCAGCAGATTATTTCTGGAATGGGTGAACTTCATTTAGAAATAATTGTTGATCGCTTGATCAAAGAGTTTAAGGTTTCCGCCAATGTGGGAACCCCACAGGTTGCCTATAAAGAGACAATTACTTGCGAGGCTTCAGGGGAAGGTCGTTTTGAGACCCAAGGCGGAGCAAAAGAACAGTACGGAGATGTTATTCTTGCGTTAAAACCATCAGAACGGGGATCCGGTTTGCAGTTCATCAGTTGCGTTGATGAGAGACAGATTCCAAAAGAGTTTCTTGCAGCCGTTGAAAAAGGCGTTCGTGATTCCTTTGATTCCGGCCCATTGATTGGCTACCCTCTTACTGATGTGGAGGTACAGCTTGTTGATGGTTCCTATGATGAGGAGAACTCTACAGAGATGGCCTTTGGGGTTGCGGCTACCTTGGCATGCAGAGAAGCAGTAGCAAAGGCAGAGCCAGTTCTTCTTGAGCCTGTTATGGCTGTTGAAGTAGTGACCCCGGATGAGAATCTGGGCGATGTAATTAATGATTTAAACAAAAAAGGTGCTCAGGTTGATGGGGTTGCAGCGGAAAGAAACGTACAGGTAGTGAAAGCAAGTGTGCCGCTTTGTAAGATGTTCGGTTATTCAACAAGTCTACGCTCAGCAACACAGGGAAGAGCAACCTTCAGTATGCAGTTTAAGGCATTTTCAGAGGTTCCGGCAAAACAGGCCGAGGCCATTATACATAAGATTCGAGGCGTTTGATTTAAGAGCAAGAGGTAAGGCAGATGGCTAAAGAGAAGTTTGAGCGGACGAAGCCGCATGTCAATGTTGGAACCATTGGTCATGTTGATCATGGTAAGACTACCCTGACAGCGGCTATCACACGAGTGCTGGCAACCAAAGGGCAGGCTGATTTTACAGATTTTAGTGCTATTGATAAGGCACCGGAAGAAAAAGAGCGTGGAATAACCATTGCAACCGCTCATGTTGAATATGAGAGCACAGGGCGTCATTATGCCCATGTAGATTGTCCTGGTCATGCCGATTATATCAAGAACATGATTACCGGTGCTGCTCAGATGGACGGCGCAATTCTTGTTGTAGCTGCTACTGATGGTCCTATGCCGCAGACTCGTGAGCATATCCTGCTGGCGCGTCAGGTAGGTGTTCCGGCTATTGTAGTTTTTCTGAATAAATGCGATCAGGTTGATGATGAAGAGTTGATTGAGTTGGTTGAGATGGAGCTTCGTGAGTTGCTTGATAACTATGAGTTTTCTGGTGACGATACCCCGATTATTCAAGGTTCTGCGCTGGAGGCTCTGGAGCACCCTGAAGATGAAGGAAAGGCCAAGTGTATCTGGGATCTGATTGAAGCTGTTGATACCTGGATTCCGCAGCCTGAGCGTGATGTTGATAAGCCCTTTCTGATGCCGGTTGAGGATGTGTTCTCTATCTCCGGTCGTGGTACTGTTGCAACCGGTCGTGTGGAGAGTGGTATAGTTAAGGTGGGTGATGAGATAGAAATCGTCGGTATTCGCGAAACACAGAAGACCACCATTACCGGGGTTGAGATGTTTCGTAAGCTTCTTGATGAGGGACAGGCTGGCGATAACATCGGAGCTTTGCTGCGCGGAACCAAGCGTGAAGAGATCATTCGTGGACAGGTATTGGCAAAGCCAGGTTCTATCACCCCGCATAAGAAGTTTAAAGCAGAGTGCTATATTCTGACCAAGGAAGAGGGTGGGCGTCATACCCCGTTTTTTAACGGTTATCGGCCCCAGTTTTATTTCCGTACCACTGACGTAACAGGCGTTTGTACGCTTGAAGAAGGTGTGGAGATGGTTATGCCTGGCGATAATATTCATATCACGGGAGAATTGATAACGCCTATAGCTATGCAGGAAGGACTTCGTTTCGCTATCCGTGAAGGCGGTCGTACAGTAGGTGCTGGCGTGATCAGCGAAATTATTGAGTAAGAGGAAAACATGATCCCCACAGATAAAATTCGCATCAGGCTGAAAGGGTATGATTATAAGTTACTTGATCAGTCAACTCGTGAAATAGTAGAAACAGCCAGAAGAACCGGTGCAACAGTTGCCGGTCCGATTCCGTTACCTACAAGTATCAATAAGTATACAGTATTACGATCACCACATGTGGACAAGAAGTCACGTGAGCAGTTTGAGATGCGAACTCACCGGCGGTTGCTTGATATTCTTGAGCCGACCCAGCAGACAATAGATTCATTAATGAAGCTTCAGCTGTCAGCCGGTGTTGATGTGGAGATCAAGCTGCCGTAGCCACTCTTTGTTACAACGTGCCAAAGATCAGATCAGCGTGAATCGCTTTGAATAGAGTTAGCATACAGGTAAACAAATGCCGAATACAAATGGAATACTGGGGCGGAAAGTTGGAATGACCCGAGTCTATAATGAAATGGGACGGTCAATTTCTGTTACCGTGATAGAAGCTGGCCCCTGTAAGGTATTGCAGAAAAAAACTGTGGGTAAGGAAGGCTATAATGCCATCCAAGTCGGTTTTTTGGAGAAAAAAGAGTCCAGATTGAACAAACCCGAAGCCGGACATTTTAAGCGATCAGGTGGAGCCGGGTACTATCACATCCGGGAATTTCGCGTAACTGAGCCGGACACCTATGAGATCGGTCAGGAGATCACTTTGGCTGAGGTTGTAAAGATAGGAGATCGTATCAATATTACCGGGAAGACAAAAGGGCGTGGCTATCAGGGTGTTATGAAACGATACGGCTTCGGAGGTGGTAAAGCCTCTCATGGTTCTGGTTTTTCTAGGGCTCCTGGTTCAATTGGTTGTAGTGCATATCCTGGACGCGTGCTCAAGGGAAAGAAGCTGCCGGGACACATGGGGACTGATAAAAAAACAGTAAAAAACCTGACAGTAGTTGATGTTCGTGAAGATGAGAACATCCTGCTGGTTCAAGGTGCGGTCCCCGGCGCTAAAAACGGTTTGGTCAGCATTTATACCAAGGCCTAAGTGCTTAAGGTGTCTGCAAGGAGATACTCATGTCAGTTTGTGATGTAGTGAATACCTCGGCTGAAAAGGTCGCGGAAATTGAAGTAAACGATAATTTGTTCGGTGTCGAGGTCGATACAGGAATACTCCATGAGGTAGTCTGTATGCAGCGTGCCAATAGACGCCGGGGAACCGCCTCGACAAAGACCAGAGGAGAAGTTCGCGGTGGTGGTGCCAAGCCGTGGCGACAGAAAGGTACAGGCAGGGCCAGGGCAGGAAGTAATAATTCTCCGATATGGCGTGGAGGTGGAACCACCTTTGGTCCTAAGCCGAGAGATTACAAATACTCATTGCCGAAAAAGGTTCGTCGATTAGCTCTCAGGATGGCTCTTTCTGCCCGTATGGGTGAAGGTAATGTGGTTATCCTTGATAAGTTTGCAATGGATGCACCCAAAACGAAGAAATTCGTCAATGTCATGAAAAACTTTGATTTTGACCAATGTCTTATTGTGACTGATGACGAGAGTCAAAATCTTCAGCTTTCTGTACGCAATGCAGTGGGGTATAAGACCTTACCTGTTGCCGGACTGAATGTGTATGATATTTTAAAATATCCGAAATTGATGGTAATCCAGTCAAGTCTGGAACAGCTTGAAACGAGGCTGATGGTATGAAAGAACTCCATAGTATAGTGAAGAGCCCTTGTTTGACCGAAAAATCCAGTCGTCTGCAGGAAGATGACGGAACAATTGTTGTCAAAGTTGATCCAAGAGCAAATAAAATAGAGATTGGTCAGGCAATTGAGCAATTATTTGATGTGAAAGTAGCTGCTGTCAGAACCTCTATGGTGCGCGGTAAGAAAAAAAGGGTTGGGCTGAAATCTGTCGGAAGAACCAGTGACTGGAAAAAGGCTTACATCACTTTGTCTGAAGGTGAAATTGATTTTCTTGCTGAGCTGTAGGTAGACCGAATCCTTTTTATTTTGGACGAGTAAGACTGTAAAGCTTTAGATAACGGAAGGAAAAATGGCAATTAAGACCCATAAACCGACATCACCGGGCAAAAGACATCATGTATCGATTCTGCAGTCCGATCTCTCTGATAAAGGACCGGAAAAAAGCCTTCTTGCGCCTTTGAAAAAATCCGGTGGTAGAAATAACTATGGAAGGATCACCTCAAGGCATAGAGGCGGCGGCTGTAAGCGCCGGTACCGCATCATTGATTGGAAACGCAATAAGACTGATATAGCGGCCAAGGTTACAACAATTGAATACGATCCGAATAGATCTGCAAATATTGCACTTTTAACCTATACGGACGGTGAAAAGTCGTATATATTGGCTCCAGCCGGAATTCAGGTTGGTGATCTTTTGATGGCAGGCAGTGAAGCGGACATCAAGCCGGGTAACTACATGCCAATGAGTAGCATCCCTTTGGGTACCATTATTCATAATGTCGAGATGAAAATCGGCAAAGGTGCGCAGATGGTTCGCTCTGCCGGGGCCGCAGCACAGCTCATGGCAAAAGAAGGTGATTATGTTCTTGTGAAACTGCCTTCAGGTGAAGTTCGTAAATTTAACAAGCAATGTCGAGCCTGCATCGGTGCTGTAGGAAACTCAGAGCACGGAAGCCAGAAACTCGGTAAAGCTGGACGTTCCCGGTGGAAAGGACGGCGGCCTTCAGTTCGCGGCGTGGCAATGAATCCCATTGATCATCCTATGGGAGGTGGTGAAGGAAAGAGTTCTGGTGGACGACATCCATGTACCCCTTGGGGGATGCCGACCAAGGGCTTTAAGACTCGGAAGCGTAAAGGTTCTGATCGCGATATCGTGACCAAGCGCAACGTAACCAAGCGCAAGTAAATCAGGAGAATTTTACAATGCCACGTTCAATTAAAAAAGGTCCTTTTATTGATGAGCACCTGTTGAAAAAGGTGGAACAGACCCAGGAGTCCGGGTCTCGTAAAGTCATTAAAACATGGTCCAGACGCTCAGACATCATTCCAGATATGGTGGGGCTTACCTTTGCTGTTCATAATGGCAAGAAATTTATTCCGGTGTATGTTTCGGAGAATATGGTCGGCCATAAGCTCGGCGAGTTTTCTCCTACCAGAACCTATTACGGTCATGCAGCAGACAGAAAAGGCAAGCGATAGAAGCAGCTTGTAATTATCTGCTCCGAATAACACCTATCCTCCTCTTGAGGGGAGGGGTAAATAAACATGAAAGTTGAGTCGGGCAACTCTGAGGAGTTACCCGTTGCTTTCATTTGACGATTACGATCAGGAGTCAGACGATGGAAACGAAAGCCGTCGCTAAATATATACGAATATCTCCGCAAAAGGCGAGGCTTGTTGCTGATGTTGTGCGGGGCAAAGATGTTGATACTGCGCTCACCACCCTGCGGTTTATGCCGAAAAAGGCAGCAAGAATTATCAGTAAGGTGCTGGGATCCGCAGTTGCGAATGCTGAGCAGGCTGAAACCATTGATGTGGATACCCTCTATATAAAAGAGATTCAGATCAATGGGGGACCGATGCTGAAAAGGTTTCGACCCCGTGCTATGGGAAGGGCCACCAGAATATTGAAACGGACCAGCCACATTACGGTGGTTGTTGATGAGGCCTAATTTAGGGCCGCTCTTGAGTCTTTGAGATTAACTGTATAGGGAAACGGAGGGATACCTTGGGACAGAAAGTCAATCCCATAGGACTGCGGCTCAACATTACCAGAACATGGGATTCGATCTGGTACGCTGATAAAGAATATGCCGCCAACCTGTATCAGGATCAACAGATACGGAAGTATCTGAAGAAAAAATTGTACCATGCTGGAATTGCACGTATTGTTATTGAGCGTACCGGTGAAAAGGTACGGGTGAAGTTGCATACAGCACGTCCGGGTATAGTTATTGGTAAGAAAGGGGCTGAGATTGAAAATCTAAAGTGCGACCTTGAGCAGAAGTTTGGCCGGGAGTGCATGGTTGACATTCAGGAAGTACGCCGCCCTGAAGCTGATGCACAGCTTGTTGCTGAAAGCATTGCTACCCAGTTGGAGCGCCGTATTGCCTTTCGAAGGGCTATGAAGAAGTCTATAAGCTCAGCCCTTCGTTTTGGAGTAAAAGGAATCAAAATTTCTTGCGCTGGTCGTCTTGGCGGAGCTGAAATGTCCAGAACAGAGTGGTTTAAAGAAGGGCGTGTGCCCTTGCACACACTTCGTGCGGATATTGATTACGGTACTGCTGAAGCCAGTACAACGTATGGAATAATCGGTGTAAAAGTGTGGATCTTTAAAGGCGAAGTATTAGCAGAGAGTGAAATATCTCAGGACTAATCAGTGCAGAGATAATATCGAACAGGTGTTATAAAAATGTTAAGTCCACGCAAGGTAAAACATAGAAAACAGCATAAGGGCAGAATGCGGGGAGAAGCACAGCGCGGATCTCAGATAGCATTTGGCGATTATGCGTTAAAGGCTGTAGGTTGCGGTCGCATGACTGCTCAGCAGATTGAATCCGCGCGTATTGCGATTAACCGTAAAGTTAAGCGTGGTGGTAAGATGTGGATTCGGGTTTTTCCGGCAAAATCAATTACCAAGAAACCTGCTGAAACCCGTATGGGTAAAGGTAAAGGTTCTCCTGAGTATTGGGTATCTGTTATTCAGCCTGGAAAAATCCTTTACGAGCTGAAAGGTGTTCCTGAGAATGTTGCAAAAGAAGCTCTGATGCTGGCTGGCTATAAGCTGCCGTTTCCCACCAAGGTTATTATAAGGAGAGACAGCGTATGAAGGCAAGTGAATTACGTCAGATGACTGGCGCGGAGCTGAACAAGAAAGAGCTTGATCTCCGTGAAGATCTCTTCAAGCTCCAGTTTCAACATAAGATCAGATCTTTGGAGAATCCAGCTCGATTGCGTCAGATTCGTAAAGATATTGCACGGGTACAGACCATCTTGACTGAACAGGCACAGGCGTAAGGGCCTGTCAGAATAATTACAGCATTGGATCATAAGATGACTGAAGAGCACAGGCCTAAAAAGACACAGTTAGGTTATGTAAAAAGTAACAGCATGGATAAAACGATCGTCGTTCTTGTTGAGCGAAAGATCCGTCATAAACTGTACGGGAAATATATTCGTCGTCATGTGAAATATATGGCCCATGATGCAGTGAATGAATGTCAAGTTGGAGATACTGTACTTATAGAAGAATGCCGTCCGCTTTCAAAGAATAAGCGCTGGTTTGTTAAACAAGTTGTCCAACGCGCTGTTTAAGGGATGACAGCTTTAAGGGATCTTCTCTTTGACAGGAACGATTTAATCAGGTGATACCATGATTCAGACAGAAACACTGCTGAATGTCGCAGACAACTCTGGAGCCAAGAAGGTACTCTGTATCAGAGTGCTGGGCGGGAGTAAGCGTCGCTATGCGAGTATCGGCGATGTCATAGTAGTAACAGTAAAGGAAGCTATACCGCATGCTAAGGTCAAGAAGGGTGATGTACTTGATGCAGTTGTCGTGCGGACATCCAAGGCGATCAGCCGTCCAGAGGATACCACTGTTCGCTTTGATGATAATGCGGCAGTTTTGCTTTCAGGAAGCGGTGATCCGATAGGAACACGTATTTTCGGCCCGATTGCCCGTGAATTACGGTCACTTGGATTTATGAAGATTATATCGCTTGCACCGGAAGTACTGTAGAGAGACGCTTACTGATGCACATTACGACACGAGGTAGGAAGATGCGGCAGGGACAGACAAGTTTACTGATAAATGACCAGGTAGAGGTAATTACTGGTAAAGATAAAGGTCGGGTTGGTAAAATACTAAAAATTGACAGAGCAGCTCATCAAGCGGTTGTTGAACGCATCAATATGATCACAAAACATCAAAAGCCTGCTGGTGAACAGCAACCAGGCGAGATCATTAACCGTGAGGCTTCCATTCACATTTCAAATCTTATGCTTGTCTGCCCTGAATGCGCAAAAACAGTGCGAATCGGTAAGAAGATTCTTGAGGATGGAGTGAAGGTTCGGATGTGTAAGAGCTGTGGTGCTACCCTGGAAAAATCCACGAAGTAAGTAATCTGCTGCTGATTACGGAACGGAGAAAATGATATGGGGACAATGAAAGAACGGTACGAGAGTGAGTGTAAACCACAGCTCCAGGAAAAGTTCGGCTATTCAAATGCGTTAGAAGTACCCAAGGTTGAGAAAATAGTTCTCAATATGGGATTGGGTGAAGCTGTCCAGAACCCAAAGATTGTTGAGAAAGCTGCTCATGAATTAACATTGATTGCCGGGCAAAAGGCGGTAGTCACGAGAGCCAGAAAATCCATTGCTACCTTCAAATTACGTGAAGGAATGCCCATTGGGGCTCGTGTTACCCTGCGCCGGGAGAAAATGTACGATTTTTTGTCAAAGCTTATCAATATTGCTCTTCCACGGGTTCGGGATTTTTGCGGAATATCTCCCAAGGGATTTGATGGCAATGGTAATTACTCTATGGGTATTAAAGAGCATATCATCTTCCCAGAGGTCGATTACGATAAGATTGACAAGATCAGAGGCTTGAACATTTCTTTTGTTACCAATGCCAAGACTGATGAAGAGGGACGTACCTTGCTGAAGACGCTGGGTATGCCGTTTAAAGAACAAAAAAGCAGCACTGACCAATAAGGGTTATACACAGCAGGGAGCATTCAATGGCAAAAAAATCACTGATTGCCAAAGCGGGCCGTAAACCGAAATTTAAGGTGCGCTCATATAATCGATGTCAATTGTGCGGGCGTCCACGGGCGTACCTGAGAAAGTTTGGTTGTTGCAGACTGTGCTTTCGTAAGCTTGCGTCCGAAGGAAAGGTTACCGGTGTCACAAAATCAAGTTGGTAATCCGGGCAATGAAATTTTCACAAACGACTATTTAACAGAGGTGTACGTAGATGTCTATGAGTGATCCGTTGGCGGATTTTCTAACACGTATTAGAAATGGTATTCAAGCCAACTTTACATCGGTTGATATCCCCTTGTCTAAGCTGAAGGTCAGAGTAGCTGATGTCCTGAAAAAAGAAGGATATATTGTTGATTATCATGTTGATGAGCAGGGTGTGCAGGGTACCTTGACGATAGATCTAAAATACGGTCCGAATAACGAGAAGGTAATAACCGGTATTCGCAGGGCATCCAGACCAGGTCTTCGTCAATATAAAAAGAGTGATGCAATTCCTCAGGTTATAACTGGTTTGGGCATCGCAATTTTATCGACATCTCACGGAGTGATCTCTGATCGTGAAGCAAGGAAGCTGAACGTGGGTGGTGAGCTTCTCTGTGAAGTCTGGTAACTGCTCTTTGTTCAGGAGGAACAAGTATGTCACGAATTGGAAAAGAGCCTATCACGCTTCCCAGTGGAGTGAAGGTTGAAATTGAAGGAACCCATGTCAAGGTTTCAGGTGCAAAAGGTGCTCTTGAGCGGGATTGTCGACCCGAAATTGAGATAGAGCAGAAAGATGGTCAGATTTTTTTCAAACCCAAAGGAAACAGCAAGCGAGTCCGTTCATTTTGGGGTATGACCCGTACCTTGGTACGGAATATGGTACTGGGTGTTGAGCAGGGATTTGAGAAGAAACTGGTTGTTGAAGGAGTAGGATACCGTGTAAATGTAGCTGGCAAAACACTGACGTTAAGTGTTGGCTATTCGAATCCGGTTGAATTTCCTTTGCCAGAAGGCATCGCTGCTGATGTTGATAAAAATAATCAGATTACGCTTACCGGTATTGATAAAGAATTGGTTGGTCAGACAGCTGCCAAGATCAGAGATATACGCAAACCTGAGCCCTATAAAGGAAAAGGTATACGCTATATTGATGAGCACATTGTGCGCAAAGTCGGTAAGGCCGGAGCAAAATAGTTAAGGATCAGGTGAAATAACCATCATGGCAAAGCAAAGTGATAAGTTATCAGCTCGCTCAAAACGTATTCGAAGAATTCGTAAGAAGGTTACCGGTACTCAAGAGCGCCCGAGAATGTGCGTTTTTCGGAGCAATAGACATATTTATGTGCAAATAATTGATGATACCACACAGAAAACCTTGGTATCAATGTCATCGGATGATAAGTCCTTTGACGGATCCGACATAAAAGGCAAAAAAGAAAAAGCAGCCAAGGTCGGAGAGATTATTGCGCAACAGGCTCTAGAGGCTGGAATAAAGAAGGTTGTTTTTGATCGTGGTGGTAACTTATATCATGGTCGGGTAAAAGCCCTTTCAGAAGGGGCACGCAAGGGCGGTTTAGTACTCTAACCTGCCGGGTGTATTCACATATTTTTTTAAATATTTCAGGTAATGGAAATTCCATTGGGGGTGCTACTTGGCTGATTATAAGCGTGCCAAAGAAGGCAATCAGGACGAATTTATTGAGAAGATAGTCTATATTAACCGCGTTGCTAAGGTTGTCAAAGGTGGACGTCGGTTTAGCTTCAGTGCAATAGTTGTTGTCGGTGATGGACAGGGAAAGGTCGGTTACGGACTGGGAAAGGCAAATCAGGTGCCAGAGGCTATTCGAAAAGGTGTTGATAAGGCACGAAAGGATATGCAGAGAGTCGCATTGACTGATGTGTCCATTCCGCATTACATAGATGGAAAAAGCAATTCTGGTAAGGTTATGCTGAAACCGGCTTCTGACGGTACCGGACTTATTGCAGGTGGTGCTGTGCGAGCCGTACTTGAGGCTGCTGGTGTGCAGAATATTCTGACAAAATGTTTGGGCTCTAATAATCCTCACAATTTGGTGAAGGCAACTCTGAACGGATTGCGAAGATTGCGTTCAGCCGATGAGGTAGCAGCATTGCGTGGTCTAAGCGTTGATGAGCTTACGAGCTAGAGATGATTTGGCTGATGTGACCCAGCCGTTACATCAATAATGAGTCAATAAAGAGTTGTGACAAACGTTGGATGTAATTATGAGTGATACAGTGACAATAACCCAGGTAAAGAGCGGCATTGGGAGTACCCGGAAAATTCGCGCAACTTTAGTTGGCTTGGGACTGACAAAAATGCATAAGACTATCACCAGGAAGAACACTCCTGAACTCAGGGGAATGATTCAAAAAGTTCAACACCTGATAAAGGTTGAGGAGTAGAACATGCTGACCTTGAATAATCTTTCTCCCAATAAGGGAGCCCGTAAAGCAAAGAAGAGAGTCGGTCGTGGACCGGGAAGTGGTCTCGGAAAAACTGCCGGGCGTGGTCATAAAGGTGCTCGCTCTCGCTCGGGGTACACTGCTAAACCAGGTTTTGAAGGCGGTCAGATGCCTTTGCACAGGCGTTTGCCGAAACGTGGCTTCACAAATACCTTTAAGACCAGCTATAAGATTATTTCTTTATCTGACCTGGAGAGCTTTGATGATGGTGCCACTGTTGATCGTCAGGCATTACTTGATGCCGGTCTGATTACCCAGCGTGACAGCTTTGTCAAAGTTCTTGCCAATGGTGAGATCTCTAAAAAAGTACAGGTCGAAGTTGATAAAGTCAGCCGAAGTGCCCAGGAAAAGATTATTGCGGCAGGCGGCACAGTAAAGGAATAAGATATGAGCGGTCTTGCCAGTGCAGCAAATATACCGGAGTTGCGAAAAAGAGTGGTTTTCACTCTTTTAATGCTGTTGGTATATCGTATGGGCGTTCAGATACCAACCCCTGGTATCAATGGAGACGCTCTTACAGCTTTCTTTGAGCAGTACTCAGGCACCCTGTTTGGCATGTTTAACATGTTTTCCGGTGGTGCTCTTGAGAATTTCTCTGTTTTTGCTCTGGGGATTATGCCCTATATTTCGGCCTCAATTATTATTCAGCTTCTGACTGTGGTTATCCCTCAGTTAGAAGAGCTGAAAAAAGAGGGAGAGGCAGGTCGGCGCAAGATCACCCAGTATACACGTTACGGCACAGTAGGACTGGCTCTGATTCAGGGCTTTTTTATAGCATCTGGTTTGGAGGCTATGACTGGACCTTCCGGCGTACCCATTGTGATTGCCGGTGGTCTCCAATTTAAACTGATGACGGTACTTACCCTGACAGCTGGTACCTCATTTATCATGTGGCTCGGTGAACAGATGACTGAGCGCGGCATTGGTAACGGCATTTCGCTGATTATCTATGCTGGTATTATTGCCCGAATGCCAGCGGCCATTGGCAAATCCATCCAGATGGTCAGTTCCGGGGATATTCCGATTATCATAGTGCCGGTTATGCTTGCTATGATGTTTGGAGTAATTGCTGTGATAGTCTACTTTGAGACAGCTCAGCGAAGAATTCCCATTCAGTATGCAAAGCGGGTTGTGGGAAGAAAGGTCTATGGTGGTCAGGCATCTCATTTGCCGTTGAAAATTAATATCTCTGGTGTTATACCGCCTATCTTTGCTTCTTCTATCATGATGTTTCCGGCAACCATCGGAACCTTTATCCAGATAGAGTGGATCCAGAAGGCATCAGCGTCACTTTCTCCAGGAACTGTATATTACTATATTCTCTACGTGGCAATGATCATCTTTTTCTGCTTTTTTTATACAGCAGTGACCTTTAATCCTGATGAGGTTGCAGAGAATTTGAAAAAGAACGGTGGCTTTGTTCCCGGTATCAGGCCAGGTAAGAAATCAGCTGAGTTTATTGATAAGGTTCTCACCCGGATAACAGTTGTTGGTGCTCTTTATTTAGCCATTGTCTGTGTGCTGCCAACCATTTTGGTGAGTAATTTTAATGTGCCCTTTTATTTTGGTGGAACTGCTCTCCTGATTGTTGTTGGTGTGGCCATTGACACTATCTCGAAAATTGAATCACACTTAGTTATGCGTAATTACGAGGGGTTCATGAAGGCCGGTAATGTTAAAGGCAGGCGTTGAGACTTGAGTGGCAGCTGATAGCGAGAAAAGTATTATTGTAAAAACCTCAGCAGAGATTGAGGTCATGCGTCAGGCAAATAGTATAGTTGCTGGCGTCCTGGAAATGTTGCAAAAAGAAATGCACCCAGGACTGACAACCCGTCAGATGGATCGTTGGGCGCATGAATATTGTCGGGACCACGGCGGAAAACCCGCCTTTCTCGGATATCGAGGTTTTCCTGCCAGCTTATGCGTTTCTATCAACGAGCAGATTGTTCACGGCATCCCTTCCAAAAAAGTGAAGGTTCGTGATGGTGATATAGTTTCAGTTGATTTTGGTGTGATCTATAATGGTTTTTATGGTGATTCAGCAATCACCATCCCTGTGGGTAAACTCACTGCTCCTAAAGAACGGCTTCTGCGGGTTACCCGTGAGGCTTTGGAACGAGGCATTAAACAGGTACGTATTGGCAATAGAATAGCTGATATCTCTGCTGCAATTCAAAAGCATGCAGAAAAAAATGGCTATTCTGTAGTTCGTCAATTTGTTGGTCATGGGATAGGGGCAAATTTACATGAAGCCCCTGAAGTTCCTAACTACACCCAGGATCAACCATCACCTCGAATTATAGAAGGAATGGTCTTGGCTATTGAACCGATGATAAATATCGGGACAGCTAAAGTGAAGGTTTTCAAAGACGGCTGGACAGTGATTACAGCTGACCGAAAACCTTCAGCTCATTTTGAACACTCAGTTGCAGCGACATTGGAAGGACCGCTTGTTTTGAGCAGAAGAAAAGAAGAATTGTAGAGGTTCTATCAAGGCTTCTGAGAAGATGCGGTTATTTCATTGAACCCCTATGTGGGTTCTTTTTTTATGCAATTCGAGTGAAAATTGGTTGTAAAAAAAACTTTTTTATATATAATAACCTTTTTTTATTTTTTGAAATAAAACTGGATGGGAACCATGGCCAAAGAAGAAGCCATTGAAGTTGAAGGAACTATAATTGAGCCCTTACCCAATGCGATGTTTCGGGTTGAACTTGATAACGGGCATAAGGTTCTGGCGCATATTTCGGGGAAGATGCGCATGCATTACATTAAAATTTTGCCGGGTGATAAAGTGACTGTTGAATTGTCGCCCTATGACCTGACAAGAGGGCGTGTTACTTTCCGTTCTAAAGGCAGCGGTAAAGGAAAGCGTTGAACCAAACAAGTCAGCAAGGAACAGAGAAATGAAAGTACGATCATCTGTTAAAAAAATGTGCAGCGATTGCAAGGTCCTTAAGCGTAAGGGTTTAGTTCGGGTAAAATGCAAGAATTCAAAGCATAAGCAGCGTCAGGGATAACCTGCATAATGTACTTTTTTAAGGAGTAGAGTTTTGGCAAGATTGTCAGGTGTAGATTTACCGCGCAATAAGCATATGGACAGGGCACTTACCTATATTTATGGTATAGGCCTTTCAACCGCACGCGCTATTTTGGATAAGGCTGATTTACCGTATCAGATGAATTCTGATGATCTGAGCGGTGATGATGTAACGCGTATCAGGAAGATCATTGAGACAGATTATGTCGTTGAGGGTGATCGCCGGCGTGAAGTGGCTATGGATATTAAACGTCTTATTGATCTCGGTACCTACCGGGGACGACGTCATCGTATGAGCCTCCCTTGCCGTGGGCAGCGGACAAAGAATAATGCACGGACCCGTAAAGGCCCGAAGCGTGGCGCAGCAGTGCGTAAGAAATAAGAAGAAAGTCAATACGCTTTTACTGTCGGTGAAAGTGCTATTCAGAGACGGAGCTATACGGAGCAGATATGGCGAAAGCGAAAAAAGGCGCAGTGCGAACAAAGCGTCGGGAAAAGAAAAATGTTCCTGAAGGAATTATTTTTATTTATTCTACCTTTAATAACACCGTGATTACAATTTCTGATAAGTTGGGCAATGTTGTGTCATGGTCCAGTGCTGGTGTTATTGGTTTTAAGGGGTCTCGTAAATCCACCCCTTTTGCTGCTCAGAATGCGTTGAGTGATGCGGTGGCCAAGGCAAAAGAAAATGGCCTGCGCAGGGTTGAAATCCGTGTGAAAGGACCTGGGCCAGGTCGTGAGGCTGCCCTTCGTGCTCTGACAGGGTCTGATCTGGAAGTTTCAAAGATCGTTGATGTAACACCGATACCGCATAACGGCTGTAAACCCCCTAAACGAAGAAGGGTTTAAGTCGTCAGCTGGTTGAGCTGTTTTTGTACGGTCGTTGCCAGTCTTGAAAATCGAATTGAGACTGACCGCAGCGTAAAACCGATACCGATAATTGATGGAGGAATAAGTGGCCAGATATACAGGAGCTTCCTGCCGATCGTGCAGACGGGAAAATCTTAAATTGTTTTTGAAGGGCGAACGATGCTACTCGGATAAATGCTCGTTTGAGCGACGTGCCTATGCACCGGGACAGCACGGACAGAATCGTTTTCGTAAGGTTTCTGACTATGCCCTGCAGCTGCGTGAGAAGCAGAAAGTGAAGCACATGTATGGAATGTTTGAAAAGCAATTCCGCCGCTACTTTTACCTGGCTGATAAGGCCAAAGGTGTTACCGGTCTGAATTTACTCTCCATGTTAGAGCGTCGGCTGGATAATGTGATCTATCGTCTGGGCTTTGCTGGTTCCAGGGATCAGGCGCGCCAGTTTGTTCGTCATAACCACTTTCAGGTTAACGGTAAAAAAGTAAATATCCCATCCTATCAGGTGAAACCGGGTGATGTTATCACACTGAAGGAGAAAAGTCGTAAGAACACATTTGTTGTAGAGAACCTTGAAGGCGTTGCGCGCCGTGGTGTACCCAGTTGGCTGGAACTGGACAAAGGCAATTTTCAGGGGACAGTGAAGGCTATGCCTAATCGGGACGAAATAACCATGCCGATTAATGAACAGCTAATAGTCGAGCTGTACTCCAAGTAATACAAGGTCAGGTATTTCATGGAACAGGAAATTCGGGATGATAATCCCTTTTACAGGAACTGGCATGACCTTGTTACTCCAGAACGTATGGAGGTTACCAGGGACAGCCATACAGACAGGTATGGCAAGTTCATCTGCCAGCCTTTAGAACGCGGTTTTGCAGCAACGATCGGAAATGCTCTGCGCAGGATACTTCTCTCCTCTATCAGAGGTGCTGCTATTACCTCGGTTCGGATTGAGGGAGCTGATCATGAGTTTACCACAATTGACGGAGTACACGAAGACGTCGCTGATATTATACTGAATCTGAAGCAGGTTCAGCTGAAACTCAACTCGCCGGAAACCCGAACTGTCATCATAGAAAAAAATGAAACCGGTGTGGTAACAGCTGGTGATATTGATGGCGGTGAAAAGGTTGTGGTGATGAATCCGGAACAGCCGATTTGTACGGTAACTGGAGAGAATACCACCTTTCGGGCTGAACTTGAGGTCCAGTGGGGCAAGGGCTATGTGCCTGCTGAGTGGAATAAAAAAGATAATCGTCCCATTGGGGTGATTCCTATTGATGCTGCTTTTTCACCGGTTCGCCGTATCCAGTATGTAGTCAGTCAGGCCCGTGTTGGGCAACGGACAGATTATGATCGTCTGACATTGGAAATCGAAACCGATGGATCTGTTCTGCCAGAGAATGCGCTTGCCTATGCAGCCAAGATTCTCAAGGAGCAGATGACCATCTTTGTTAACTTCAATGAGCAGGAAGCAGTAGCTCCAGAGAACATTGATGGCGATGGTGATGGACAGGATTTTCCCGATTTTCTTGATAAAAATGTTGAAGATCTAGAGCTGTCAGTCCGTTCTGCAAACTGTCTGAAGAACGCCAATATACAGTATATCGGTCAATTGGTACAAAAAACTGACGCTGAAATGCTGAAAACGAAAAACTTTGGTCGAAAATCACTCAATGAGATAAAAGCACTCCTCCAACAGCATGAGCTTACCCTGAATATGTCCCATGAGGGCTGGGTTCCGCCCTGTGAACGAGAGGACGCTGATAGTGAAGGGTAGAAATAAACTCTTTCGCCGTGATCAGACAACGTGATTTGCCGATTTTGAGGATAGAATAATGAGACATAAAAAAGCCGGTAGAAAATTGAATAGGACTGCGTCACATCGTTCAGCAATGATGCGGAATATCGTGACCTCGTTGCTTGAGCATGAGCGAATTTCCACAACTCTACCTAAGGCCAAAGAGGCCCGTCGTGTTGCTGAAAAGATGATTACCTTGGGTAAGCGTGGTGATTTGCATGCCCGGCGACAGGCAATGGCTTTTATCCGCTCAAAGGATATTGTTGCTAAACTTTTTGATGAACTCAGTGAGGAGTATGCAGACCGTCAGGGAGGGTATACACGCATCATTCGTACAGGCGTTCGTCCTGGTGATGCTGCTCCCATGGCAATCATTGAGTTGGTTGGCTATGAGGAATCAACAGTTTAAGAAGCTGCGGAATAATTCTCATTAAAGACGGTAGAGAGTACCGTTCTGTACTGAAACGAACAGAAGCAGAGAAGGTTTAAGAGCCGGTATGATTTTCATCATACCGGCTTTTTTTTATGAAAGTACCGAGGCCTCCTTGGAGTTATCCGGTTAACTTTCATGTTTTGTTCTCCTTTTCTCAAGGGGGAGGGAGAGTGTTTATGGAGAACCGTATGACCAGTGAAAAAAGCACAGAAACAGAGCCTGAAAACCACACCATTCCATTACAAGGCGATAAGGCATCCTTCCAGTTTCGTTGTCATCCAGGAGTGAGTTGTTATCTCAATTGCTGCCATAAACTGGAGCTGCGTCTCTACCCCTATGATATTCTGTGTTTGAAAGAGAAGCTCGGCTGTAGCTCCGGGGAGTTCCTTGAGCGGTACACACGCTTAGGGCTTGGGTCTCATCCTTACTTTCCGGCTGTTATGCTGAATATGGTGGAGAGCAATGATGCTCCTTGTCCCTTTCTAAACGATGCAGGTTGCTCTGTGTATGTTGATCGTCCTTCAGCCTGTCGCACTTATCCGCTGGAGCGCGGGGTTGAAAAAGCCGGGCCAAACGCACCACTGAAAAGCCATTATTCGGTTGTCCATCATTCTTATTGCAAGGGGCATGAAGAGGAGAACAGCTACACGGTGCGCCAATGGAAACGTGAGCAGCGTCTGGACTCCTTTAACCTGATAAATGATCTCTGGGCTGAGGTAGATGCCTTTTTTGCCAGCGATCCTTGGATGGGTGAGGGGCATGCAGGACCACGCCAGCAATTAGCCTTTATGGTCTGTTATAATATTGATGCCTTTCGTGCCTATTGTAATGAGAATCAGCTGACCAAGCACCTCAAGGTCAACCGTGAGCTGCGAAGACGGATCGAACGGGATGATGCGGAGCTGTTGAAGTTTGGTTTTGATTGGTTGCGGCAAGTTTTGAAAACATGATAGGTGCTGTGGGCGAATCTCTGGGTTCGCCCCTTTTTTTGTTTACCCACCTTGGGTTCCGTGCTACTTGTTTACTTGGCTTGAATGAATATGGGGAGAATGAAAGCGGACAGAATTTACTGAAGGTGAAAAGACATGAAAAAAGTTGCCTCATTGAAGTATGGCGTGGTGTTTAAGAAGGCCTTCTGTGACCCGGAAATCTTTATGGCATTTGTTCAGGATATGCAGCGATTCCCGGTTTGAATGAACTTAACAAGCTGAAATAATGAAAACAAGACTGGAAAAAGTTTACGAAAGACATTTCTGTCATACTGATTTTAAGAAATTAGCCGTTTTCGATCTTTTCTTACGAGATCAGTATTTTGCAAAAAGCTTTCGCAATCTATTTTTTACCGTTTTTAACCATTACAAGATGTTAAGGTGTTTTGGGTCGGGAATAGCTGCAGGATATGCTGGGCTTGGCTATCACGATTGAGCATGTCGAAACCGAGAAAGAATTTGATCCGCCCATAGGATATGTCAAACCCCGCTTTGATCTCTTTGCGGAAGATATAAGCCATCGTGTCATCGTTGATATTCAACATGCCCGTACCACAGATCATTATGATCGGTTTCTCTATTATCATTGCGTGGCCCTTCTTGAACAGATTTCCAGCTCTGCGAATTATCGCCCGGATTTGAAGGTGTTTACCGTAGTGGTGCTCACATCAGGTGATCGGCACCGTACGCCTATATCTGTAACAGATTTTGACCCTCACGACCTTGTTGGTCGGCCTTTGGGGGAAATTCCTCATAAAATTATTTATCTTTGTCCTAAATATGTGTCCAAGGACACCCCGCAGCCGTATCGGGAGTGGTTAGAGGCAATCAATGATACATTGGATGAAGAGGTTGATGAATCCATGTATCATCGTGCTGAAATTCAGAAGCTGTTCGCGACTATTCAGAGTGACCATATTTCCCCGGAAGAGCGGGCTCGGATGATTGAAGAGTATCACCAGGAGGAGTTGCAGGAGGTTGCGGTTGAGGAGGGAAAGCGAACTATTGCCTTTGCCCTGTTGCAGCAGGGGGTAGCTGTTGAGGTTATTGCTAAGGCTACTGGGTTGTCGGTTGGGGGAGCTTGAGGAGATTCGGGGACGGGAAGGGGAGGTATAATAGTTCCAGGTAGGTCTGCTTGAGTGCAGCGAAAGCGGACATGTCTTTCTCGGGAAAAAGGAAAACTCTACTTGTGACGGTGAGCCATGCAATACCGACGTGCAAGAGTACAAGGAGGAACCTATTTTTTCACAGTCGTTACCCATGAGCGCCAACAAGATACTGACTGCTGATGAAAATATCGAAATATTGCGGGCCGGATTTCAATATGTGATGCAGAATCATCCCTTCGGCATAGATGCTCATGTCATCCTGCCGGACCATCTTCATTTTATTTGGACATTACCAGATGGAGATCGCGATTTTTCAACGAGGTGGCGCTTGATTAAGAGCTACTTCACCCGGAATTTTGATGCGGGATATTCACCATGGCAAAAGAAGTTTTGGGAGCATCTTATTCGAGATGAAAGGGATCTGATGAATCATGTTGAGTATATTCATTATAACCCGGTTAAGCATGGCTTGGTTCAATCACCTGTTGACTGGCCTTTTTCGAGTATTCATCGTTACATCCTTGATGGATTGTATGGCCCGAATTGGGGCAGGTCGGAACCGGTGTTGTTGGATGACAGGCTTGGAAGTGAATAAGCGGAGTTGAATGCATTCAACATTGTTGGAATTGTCTGATTTCGTTGCACTCAATCAGACCTACTATTGCATGAAACAGAGAGGAACTTATGGAATGGTTTGCTAATGCGTTGCAATGGCTTATCGACAATAAAGCATGGGAATGGATCTTCAGCGGCATTGGAATTACTTCAAGTTCAGCTATCATTTCGATAACAGTGGCTTGTTTGTTAAGGAAGAGAAACTCCCCATCGCCGCACGAAGACATCTCCGCCTGCCCACCCAACCTCCGCCGTGATTTACTCAGGCGCTTCCGTGAAGATCTGACCACTCGCCTTGCCTCCCTGCTGGATGAACGCGATCCTCTGAATCTGGACAAGATGCTATCGCCACAGGAAGTCTCGCATCCCCATTCCCTGCGGGATATTCTGTATGAGCAGGAGGGTGATGCTCCTCAGTTGACAGGTCAAAGCGTTATTGAAATTTTCAATCAGCCGGATACCCGTCAGCGGCTCGCCATTCTGGGGAAGCCGGGAAGTGGCAAGACCTTTTCCCTTTTAGAACTGTTTGACCATCTGTTGCAGCTGGCCGAAGAGGATAAAAATAAACCGTTGCCGGTGATTTTTGAATGCTCCGAATGGGACGGTCAGGAGCTTGTTCCTTGGATGGCTGGCCAGATAAATAAATATGTAACAAAGGAGTTGGCCCATCAGCTTGTGCAAGATAGGGTTATCTTCCCACTCTTTGACGGATTGGATGAGCTGTCGCAAACTCGACAGGAAGAGTTTGTTCGAGTCTTCAACGCCTTTCAGCCGGGGCGTTCTTTGGTACTCTGTTGCAGAGTTAAAGAGTATCGGCACTTACAAGAAAAGGTAGCATTGAATCATGCTATCATTCTTCAGGATATCTCAGCAAAGAAGCTGGAGGGGTATCTCAAGCGTTTGCAACTATATAGTTTGTGGGATCTCTTGCAGCAGTTACGAAAAGAAGGAGATGAGGGCTGTTTGTTTGAACTCGCTCGTCGTCCTCTTTTTCTCGGGATTATATTGACACTGGAACAGGAGAAGAAGTTGAGCCAAGATGCTGAGTTGCAGAGCGGGAGGGATGCGGAAGACCGTTTATGGCAGCTTTACCTGAATTATTATTTAAAGGAGAGTTTGCCTGATAGAGTGGCCTCAGCTGATAGTTACGGGAAAAAATATACGAAAGAGCAGACGCTACACTGGCTGGGTTGTTTGGCAAGACACATGAACGCAGCGAAGAAAATAGAGTTGCGGATTGAGGAATTGCAGCCAACTATGTTGCACGAATATTTGCGATTCTGCATAAGCTATGGGGTAGCTGTTGGGTGGGCTGGAGGTATGCTTTTCGGGCTGGTTTTTGGACTAGCAGGTGGACTGGCTTACTGGCTGACTGCTGTGCTGTTTTTCGGGCTACCCGGAATAATTCGTCATAAATGGACAAGCTTGATTATCACTGGGCTGACTTTCGGCCTAGCTGTCGGATTGGGTGGTGGGTTGGCTTTTGGATTGGCATTCGGGTTGGCGGAAGGTCTGGCTATCGGACTACTCTTGTTGTTATCGACCATGCTGATGGTAGACCAGTCAGAAGGGATTGACGATATATCCCCCCTATTTTTTCCCTCCAGCGTGCAGGACTGGAAAAAATTTAGTTATGAACTGGTTGAAGGGTTGGTTGAAGGGGTGTATGTCGGGTTTTATGTCCAACTGGCTTTCGGGGTGGTTTTCGGGATATTTTGGCTGATGAATATGCCTGGGGATTATGCATCTGAAATAACTATTTATAATTGGAAAGGACAGGTTGTGATTGGATTGGTTTTCGAGCTGGCTATCAGTTTGATTTTCGGGCTGGTTTTCACGCTGGCTGGAGGGCTGAAAAGTATGAAGAGATCCAGGATAGATACACTACCCCCTGGGCAGGCCATTTCTTATGCAGCCTGGAGCGGTGTTGTGCTCCTGCCGTTTATCAGTATTACGGTCATGTCTGTTTTTGTCTATTTGTTCTTGCAGGCGGAGCAATTAGGAGTTGTTTCCGGGAAACTTATTAATATGACGACATTTTACAGTGTTTTTACCGTTATCATATTGTTTTATTATATAACCCTTGGGACAAACACTGTACTGCGGCATTGTGTATTGCGGCTCAGCCTTTGGCAGGAAAAGCAGCTTCCTTTGCGCCTTGGCCGCTGGCTGGAAGCTCTGCACCACCGCAAAATTCTCCAACAGGTCGGGGGTAGTTACCACTTCATTCATAAACAACTTTTGGAATATCTTGCCCGAACGAGACCTCAGCCAAGTAGCTCCGCTTGAGTAAAACGAAAGCAGACAACGTGTTGTCTGCCCTTGCGAAATTACCTCGCTTCACCCAAGCGGCCCACCTCCCTCACTTCTTCTCCCACTTCCCCTCCACCTTGACATACTGTCCAGCTGGCGTTTTTTCCATAGCCTTCTGACCAGCTAATTTTTCTACCGTGCTGAGAGGCGTCTTGTTCTTTTTCGCTATCTCCTGATAATGGGTTTTGCGTTTTGCATTGATCTCCTTGATCAGCTCAGTTGCTTCTGGGCTGGCTTTGACAACGTCCAGATATCCAGTAGGGGTCTCGCCGACAAGCCCTTGTGATTTGGCATCTGACAGCTCTAAAGCAAAGATCGGCTGACAGAGCAGCAAGGTGAAAAGGCAGCAAAGAAAAAGTGTGGTTGTGTTCTTCATAATGTTTCTCCTGTGCAAAGATATATGAGTAATGACAGAGGCAGCTCAGAACAGCCCCTTCTCCTCGTCAAAGAGATTATCCAGTTCTTTATCCACCTTGACCAGGATTTCGTGCTGTATCTTCACGTTAAGGTTGATGGTAATGGGTTCGGAAGGTGCAGCTACCTCCACCTTGGGTGTGCAGGCAAAAAGAAACAAGGAAAGGATTCCGAGCAAACAAGGAACCAGCAGGTTGGTCATGATGTCCTCCACCGGGGCATGGGATTAAGTGAGTCTGCGATAAGAATGCATTTTGCATCTCTATTGTACCTCACCTGTATCGCTGCTGCACCCGTTTATCGATCTTTTCACCCAGTCCTTTGCTGTACCGTAATCCCTGAAGCAAAGTATTCAGGTTTTGTTCGATAGTAATATTAAAATGGACCGGACGGCGTTTGTCCAATTCCGGGCTGATTCCCTGAAGACTGACGGCAAGAAGCAGCTTGCCAGAGGGCGAATATTCAGCAGTGCTCTTTAATGCAGTATAGCGAAAATCTCTGATCGCCTTGAGCGCATGTTCAGAAAGACCGGTTGCTTCGGCCTGTGCAGAGGTATAGCTGATTTCTCCTCCCGGAGGGTCGTTATACAACTCTCCTTTATTCACAGAAATTTTCTTGCCCTCAATTTTTACAGGGATCTTGCCGCTGATTTTGCCGGTGGCCTGCATATCTTTGGCCTTCATGAGCTCGACTAGATTAGCTAGGTCCAGGCTATTGACATTTACGGTAAAATTACTTTCCTTTTTATTGAGATCATAGCGTATTTCCGGGCTACTCATTGTGCCCTGGAGGAGTTCCGCCTGGAGATCGTTGAGCTGAACTATCGGTTGTTTACCGGTTTTTGCTGGAACAAGGCTTGTTTTTGCCCTGATATTATGAATATCAATACCGCCAATGAGTTTATGGAGAGAGACTGTCCCCTGGCTTTGTGAACGCAGTACAGGCAAGAGAACAAGTTTCTGTTGAGTATCCAGGCCCTCAAAAAGAAATTTCTGGAAATACCCACTGCCTCGCTCAATTTCTGTGAGCAGGGTGAGATGAAATTTTTTGCCCTTCTGCCAGTCTCCTCTGGTTTCCAGATGCATAGAGCCTTTGTCCAGGTCAAAGGGAAACTGCCATTTATTGAGCAGGCCCGCCAAGGTGATCTCTTCCTGATTCAGGTCAAGTGCTTTATCCGTGCGCAGAGTAAAGAAACCAGCTGATCGGCCAAGGTTATGTTCTACCTCTGCCTGTATTTTGCCAGGGATACGCTCAGGATCGCCTTGCAGCTTGCTGCTGATGACATGCTGTTGGAGCTGAAAATTCCCAGTAATATTTTTTAGAGGAACCTCGGCTTTTGGGGTAGTGATAATCAGGGTCGGGCTACTGAGTGTGGTGATGATCTCAAGCCCGGAATTGGTGCTGCGGAGGGCAGAGAAAGAACATTGCAGCGGACCAGTATTGATATCGACAGATCCAACCCTGATTGCAAGCGGTGCGGCCTGCAGGGTGTTTTTGGCAAAGGACCAGGTTGTTTTATTATAATCAAATCGGAGTCGTTTTGGTGATTGGAGGAGAATCTCCTGAACCTTAGTGGAACCGGCCTTGAGTGATTTGATATGTATCTTCTGCTGTTCTGCAAAGTCAAGCAGGAACTGGTTGCCCTTGCGCGAGAAATCTCCGGCCAGATCAAGGCTGCATTCTTTAATGGTGGTTTTGCCGAAGCGCAGCTTTTTGCCGTGAAAAGTCGAATCCCGATCAAGGTGCAGGTCATTGCCGTTGAGTTTCCCTGCGACGGAGATCTGAGCGGAAGAGGCAGTGAGGGAGGGCAGGGCAAGTGAGGAAGCAGCGATCATGGCTTTGAATCCTTTTTCCTGATTCCCTGGCAGAGGAACGTCTACTGTGCCGGAAAGTTTGCCATTGATAGCAGGAAGAGGTTGCGGAAGATAGGGGGCAAGGAAGCTGCGGAGCTGGTCACAGTGCAAGGAGTAGGTGCCCTTGATGCGTTGCTCCTGCATGGTGAGGTCGGTCTTGAGGAATTCTTGTTTGCCTTTTTTTCCGAAGAGTAGCAGGGTGGCTTGCCGGGTATCCGGCGTTCCGCTTGCTTCCAGGTGGATCTGATGCTTATTACTGTCGCTTAGGGTGAGGGCGGCCTGGAGTGCTGCATCAGATTTAAGAGGGAGCGGCAGGGAGAAGGTGCCGTCCAAGCTTCCTTCTGGTACAGGGATATTCTTCTCTGCTGTCAGGGGACGAAGAAAGAGTTCATTGACAGGCTGGAGCAATAGGTTAACGTCGCCAGTTAATCTATCCGGCTGGAGATTGAGTTTGATCCGCAGTATTTCTTCTTCGCCTTGCTTCCCGACCAGCTCGGCTGTGGCATGCTGGGCATCCGGGCTATGGAACTCCAGAAAGAGCTGTGTTTGTTGATCGACCTGAAGAATGGCCTGGGCCTGCAATGCCGTTTTGTTGAAAGAGGCGGTCAGGCGGATGTTTCGGTCTTTGACTTGAGCCGGGAAATTATCCTGGAGAACAACCTTTTCCAGGCGAATTCGTTCTATGGGCAAACGGGCTCGTATGCTGTCCTCTAGCAAGGTAATTTTTTCGGGAAGCTGGAGGGAAGGGGAGGGTGTGCTCTTGCTTTCCCCTTGCTGGCTCAGTGCTACTTCCTCTATGGTCAGCAGATCACATTTTTTATTGTGTAAGAGTCGTTGCAGGTCATATTGGAGGCTGATTTGCTTTGCCTGGATATGGAGCGTGGTGCCCTTTTTCAGGGGAAAGGTTGCGTTGAGAAAATCAAAGCGGACTTGATCGGTTCCGAGAGCCGCAAGATGAACAGAGGTCTTTGTGGCTCCGGCCCGCTGGAGGGCTGCTGTGATGAGCTGGTCAGCAAAGAAGTAGCGGATAACCAGCAGAGCGCAGGTGGTAAGGAGGAGCGTCAGGAGCGTAAGTTTGATGAAACCTTTGAGAATGCGCATAGTTTTCGGACCATAATGAGAATAAAGAGCAGTTTGCTGGTGCATTGGACAAAAATGCCGTATTACCCCAATGTAAAAACACGGCAGAGAAAGTCAACAGAAAAGCATGAGAATCACTAGGCTTGATGCCTGCCTGGGTAGGGCAGCTGCGGGTTAAGATGAACTTTTTGTTTACTCGTTTCCTGTTTCATGCTATTTGTTGTATTTGTTTGATAAGAAAGGAATATAGATTGGCTTGTACATGAGTAACTATAAACACATGAGGGATACAATGAAAGGTATTATGAAAATTGCAGCAGTAATGGTTATGTCGCTTTTGTTGCTGACAACTGATCTGATCGCGGAAGAGAGCAAAGGAGAAAATATTACGCCGGATATTGTCGGGAAAACATATCTCTTTGATTATGGTGAGTATGCGTATGATATAACAATAACATCGGACAAGTCACTGCATTGGAAGCTGGTTAAGGGAAGCTTTGAAGGGCCGAGTACTGGAGATAATCCGTATCTGTCCAGTAAGATTGCTGATAATGTTCTCTTTATCTCCTGGAAGGAAGAAAGCGGGTATCAGTTTTATAATGTTATGGATTTGAATACCGGGAAGTTGACGACCCATGCCAATGCGGACGGGATGTCTGTCAATATGGGGAAGGTTTCTTTGAAGAAGTGATGTGTGGATGAGTTGGGTATCTTGCGCAGGGAAAACGAAGTTATACCTGTTAACAATATGATGCAACGAAGCGAAAATGGAAGAAATGACCTGGATTGGTTCAAAATGGTGGAAGTTTGACTTTCATAATCATACACCGGCATCTGACGATTATGGGAAAGGACCTGATGAGACACAGCATAAACAGATATCCCATAAGGATTGGCTGCTTAACTACATGCGGCAAGGCATTGATTGCGTCGCAGTGACGGATCACAATTCAGGTGCCTGGATTGATCCACTTAAGCAAGCACTCCAAGATTTAGTATCTGAAGGCCATCCAGATTATCGACCGCTCTACCTATTCCCTGGAGTAGAGACTACTGTTCAGGGAAATATCCACATTCTGGCCATTTTGGACACCAACAAGGATACCTCGGACATTAATTCTCTGCTTGGAGCTGTGAGTTATCGTTCCACCAAGGGAAAAAGCGATAGCTGTTCTGAACGCTCGGCAGTTGAGGTGATTGATGAAATAGCAAAATTTGGCGGGCTGGCGATTCCTGCTCATGTCGATCAGAACAACGGCCTATTCACATCTTTTACTGGCAATACGCTTGAGCAGGTTCTCAATAACAAAAATGTATTTGCTATGGAGGTGTCGGATCTTGCTCAGGCAAAGCCACAGCTTTACACCGACAAAAAATTAAATTGGTCCGAGGTCGTTGGAACTGATTCCCATCATCCGTCGGGAGTAATTGGTGAATGCTATCCGGGAAGCCATTTTACCTGGGTGAAAATGTCTGAACCATCATATGATGGATTACGATTGGCACTTCTTGATGGCTCTCCTTCACTAAAGCGTTCGGATAGTTGCACAAGCGACCCTAATACACATGGGCAACTCGCTATAGAAAATATCGTGGTTGATGACGCTAAGTATTTGGGCAAAGGGCAATCCTTTTTCTGTCAACTCAACCCTTGGCTAAACACAATCATTGGTGGAAGAGGTACTGGAAAATCGACTTCGTTGGAGTTCCTACGAATTGCGCTTAAACGAAAGGAAGAAATACCCAAGAGCCTTGAAAAAGAATTCGCCAAATATAGTCAAACCTCGAACAACCGTCAAGATGAAGGCTTATTAAAAGATCCCACAGTTATCAAGGTAGGTTTTAGAAAAGACGGGGTGCGCTTTCGAGTCATCTGGTCTAATGCTGACGACAAGTATGAAATAGAGGAAGAGACTGCGCCTGAAATATGGAGAGTTGCCGTGGGAGACATTGCTCAACGGTTTCCGGTTAGAATTTATAGTCAGAAACAAATTTTCGAGTTAGCGAAGCATCCCCAGGCGCTATTGCAGGTCGTTGATGATGCCCATGCGGTCAATCATCGTGATTGGCAACTTGAATGGGATGAATTGGTTTCCAGGTATCTTTCAATTCGCGCACAAGAGCGAGAAGTCCAATCTGGTCTTCAGGAAGAAACAGTAATTAAGGGCCAACTTGAGGACGTCAAACGTAAGCTTGAGGTTTTTGAAAAGGCAGGGCATGCTGATGTCCTTAAGACTTATCAGTTTAGGCAGAACCAGAGTAAGGCCATCGATTCCTGGGAAAAGACGTGGGAAGGTTTTGCCAGAAAAGTTCTTGATATTTCAGGATCTCTATTGCCATCTGAATTGGATTTACAGCATTTCGATCCTGAGAATACTGATGAGAAAGAGCTGCTTGATGCTACTGCGGATATCCTTACGACATTTGAGAAGCTCCAGAATGAGATGAATTCAATCGCGCAGCGGATTGATGACACGAAGAGCGCGTGGATTCAAGCACGACCCGGCCTGGAAATATCGAAAAATATCAAAATGGCAAACCGAGAGTACACCGAGCTCCTCGGACAACTTAACGCCGCAGGTGCTGGTGATCCTTCGGCATATGGTGTTTTGGTTAAGCAGACTCAGGGGCTTGAGGAAAAGCTCAAGGGTTTCGACCAAAAGAGGGAAATCCTTGCTCAATATCAAAAGAATGCGGAAGAGTGTTTGAAAAAGCTCCGTGAGCATAGGGCCAAGATAACCAGACTTCGCGAGGATTTTCTTGAAAATACCCTTGTCGGCAATTCGTATGTCCAGATCAATGTCATTCCGTTTGGAAACAAGATTACAGTTGAGGAAGAGTTCCGTAACCTAATCGACAGAGGCAATGGTGGCTTTGATCGTGATATAGGCGTGGTCGATGGGGATGAAGGTCTGCTGGCTACTCTGACGCAGAACCCAGACAAAAACATGGAAGAGAAGATTGCTACGCTGAAATCTTCGCTGCTTGCAATTCATGCGAACGATACGGAAGCGGTGGAGTCATCCAAAGATCGACGATTTGTTTCCCACATTCAGGGATTGGCTCCCGAGCAAATAGATCGAATCCAGTGCTGGTTTCCCGATGACTCCCTGGATATCAGGTATAGTCTTAAGGAAGGTGCAGGCTTTAAACCTGTAGAGCAAGGATCACCAGGGCAAAAGACTGCTGCGCTTCTTGCCTTTATCCTCTCGTATGGCGATGAGCCTCTCGTGCTTGATCAACCGGAAGATGATTTGGACAATCACTTGATATACGATCTCATCGTAACGCAACTGAAGGAAGTCAAACAGAAGAGACAGGTTTTGGTTGTCACGCATAACGCTAATATCGTTGTAAATGGTGATGCGGATAATGTCATCGCCCTTGATGTGAGATCTGGGCAAACTCGAATTGTGACACAGGGTGGACTTCAGGAGCCTTCCATAAGAGATGAAATATGCCGAGTGATGGAAGGCGGGAGAGAGGCATTTGATCAAAGATATAGAAGAATCAATGCTGGGATCGTATAACGAACAAATTTATTCAGGTTACATCATCCCAAAGTCAATCAGAATCAACACGATATCAATTTGAATCACTCCATTTCAAACCGGAAAAAGGTACAATATCAATTGGATGAGCCAATAAGACCACGCGCTGCTGATGCTTGGCAGCTTCGGTTATCCGTATCCCGTAGGTTTTGTGTCGGAAGAATAAATAATAAAGGAACAATGTCATGAATGATGAATTCGAGCAAAATAATGATTTCGAGCAAGGTGAAGACCGGCTCACAGAGTTAATAAAACAGGCAGGTGAAACCGCTCGTAGAAAGAAGAAAAAGGTATTGAACAAACATTTTGAAAAAATCAGACAAGCCGTCAAAACTGCTGCGTCGTAACCGTTCAGACCCCTCTCATTTTTTTTACGCAGCAAGAGGCAGAGGAGGCACATCCAGCCCCTGGCGCCGAGCCGTGATAACCTCAGCGAGATATTTCCACGGACAGGCGTTGCGCTTCCTACA
>NZ_JALAAI010000003.1:0-72559 GCF_052785085.1 Candidatus Electrothrix sp. | reverse complement strand
TTATCTATTTTTCGCAACTCTTCTCTGGATAGGTGCATGCGAACTCAGAACGTGGATAGATCTCGTAAAAAACGTTGTGACCCTTAAACTATCGTGATCTTCTTTTTTTGTCCAATCTTTTTTTGTGTGGAATGAGGGGGGGGTGAACGGTTACTGCCCAGGGCATCACTGAAAGTAAAAACTATCCGTCCGGACGGTTCAAGAACCACCTTCAAATCTTCTTTCTTCCAAAGCCGCGACCACCCCACCCCAGGACTCCTGTTGCGCCTGTACAGCTCTTTTGCTGTCCATCCTGCTGCCTTGAGTGCTGTTCTGTGGTCAGCCAGCCAAGCTACGGCCCGTGGGTGCATCTTTTCAATATGCCTCAACCTCTGAATGCTCCGGGTGGATTCCCGGTCACAGGCTACCTGTTGAGGCGGTTGGCAATCATCATGAGGGGGCTGGTCTGATCCGCTCTGAAGGTATGCCAGCAACTCCGGCTTATGCTCTTTGATCAACGTGGCAAGGCGGTTTATTTGCTCCACCTCCAGCTATTCCCGACCCAAAACACCTTAACATCTTGTAATGGTTAAAAACGGTAAAAAATAGATTGCGAAAGCTTTTTGCAAAATACTGATCTCGTAAGAAAAGATCGAAAACGGCTAATTTCTTAAAATCAGTATGACAGAAATGTCTTTCGTAAACTTTTTCCAGTCTTGTTTTCATTATTTCAGCTTGTTAAGTTCATTCAAACCGGGAATCGCTGCTCCACCTCGCCCTTTGCTTTGATTCTCCCTGCCGTTCTCTCCGCACCAGGTTAAATAGTTGGGATACAACCGTTCATCGGAATGCTCATAAAAAACAGCTCCGTCCTCCCGGAATTCTTTTTTTGTACCTATCAGCACCGCTGAATCAGTGTTGTAAAGATTTTTTCATCTGCGCTTCAAACTACCTCTTGCCAAGAATCGGAAAGATGATTACTCTTGAGTACTCTTACAAGGAATTGAGGAAAAAGCGGAATATCTACCAACGATCCTTCTGAACGATGAAGATTGTCTGTAAAAACAAAAAAGCCTTTCATGATTATCATATTGATAAAACCATGGAAGCTGGCATGGTACTGACCGGGCCAGAGGTGAAATCCCTGCGGGCAGGTCGAGCCAATATAAAAGATGGTTATGCCCAGCTCAAGAACGGCGAGGTGTATTTATACAATATCCACATATCGCCCTATGCCTTTGCCGTCCACTCTGTTACTGATCCGCTCCGTGTGCGCAAATTACTTTTGCATAAACGGGAAATAAAAAAGCTGATCGGCAAACTGAATGAAAAAGGGGTTGCGCTTATTCCGCTCAAGATATACTTTATAAATAATGGAAAGGCTAAGATTGAACTTGGCTTGGCTCGTGGTAAGAAGCTCTATGACAAACGAGCTGCGTTAAAAGAAAAACAATCAAAACGTGATGTCCAACGGTCATTGCGGCAACAATATTAAGAAGATTTCCATCTCTCCCTTAAGGAGGGATAACACGAAATATGGGGGTGAAACGGATTCGACGGGGATATGAAAGCTCATCGTTGCATGTCGAGTGCTCTGTCAGCTCGTAAACTTGATGGAATTTTAAATATAATCGCAGACGATTATAATTACGCAGTAGCAGCGTAAGCTGCTTTGCCGCTTTCCCGGTCCGCGCCCGTAAGGCCGGAGTAAAGCGTCGACTCTTCGGGCTGGTCTGACTGATGTGCCTCTCATTGGAAAGACGAGAATCTAACAGGCTGGTATTCAGCAATCCACCGTTCCGGGTGAGAGCTGAATACGAGATTTTTACCCGGAACTAAGCATGTAGATACGTGAGGGGAGTATTTTCGGACCCGGGTTCAACTCCCGGCACCTCCACCATAAGTGAAAAGCCCGCAGCCTGATACGGTTTGCGGGTTTTTTTGTGCCTTCCCTTCTTTTCTTTTTTACAATTATTGCAATGAATTATAGCGGATTTAAGGTGAACTCCCGATAAGCTCTTCCATCATATATGCGGCCTTTGGAAAAACAATTCATTCTCGTACAGAAAAAATCAGGCGATCAATTTTAAAAAGCGGTCGTTCATCTTTTAAAGATCAGCCACTACTTTTTAAAACCGGGGGTTGGATTTTAAAAGAAGAGAGGTCGCCTTTTAAAGGTCAGGTCTCAACTTTTAAAACTCAGGCGGCACCTTTTAAAGGTATGTTCTCATCTTTTCAAGGAGGGCTATGGGAATTAAAAGGTGACGCCTCGCCTTTTAAAGATGGGGCATGGGAATCAAAAGGCGGGCGGCTGGTTTTAAAAAAAGACCGGTCGTCTTGTCATCAGAAGCCAGCGACAAAAAGAAAAGGAGACACATATCTTGAGTAAGAGCGTACAGAATTATTGCAGGAAGCAAACGAGATAAAGAAAGCCCTGTTGACCTGCTCAGGAGAGTAAATCAGAGGCCGCCGGGAAGGTCAGGTCATTAATGGGTTCTGGCGAGCTTGGTGGATTCGGAACACTTGCACACCAGTTGTCTTTAAGATGGGATCCTTTAACTCACACCTCTAACCCGCATGGCTGCGGGGTTTAATTTTCGCGTGTGATACCGGCATGGGTATTTTTTATTGACTTTTTCAGTTCTGCATGTACTTTGATAGTTTGAAATCGTTATTTGTTTTATTTGTGGTCTGTCCCTTATTTACACAATGAATCGTTTAAAACTGTTGGGTCTTGAAGGCTCTGTTGTTTTGACTAAAGATAATGTTGATCGAAAAAGATTACAATAATGAGCAAATACCAGAAGCTTGACAAACTAAAACAAAAACTGGATTCCTTCCGGCCGTTGCCGCCGGAGATTGTTTCCAATCTTCATGAGGATCTGGTGCTTCGCTGGACCTATCATTCAAACGCTATTGAAGGTAATACGCTGACACTGAAAGAAACCAAGGTTGCTCTGGAAGGGATCACTGTTGGCGGGAAAACCATGAAGGAGCATTTTGAAGCTATCAACCATAGGGAAGCCATTTTTTTCGTTGAAGATCTGGTCACTAAAAATGAGCTTCTGTCTGAATGGCAGATTAAAGCGATTCACCAATTGATCCTGAAAAATATTGATGACAAGAATGCGGGTGTCTATAGAAAAACAAATGTCATTATTTCAGGTGCCGATCATGTTCCTCCCGATGCCATGCATGTAGAAAGCGATATGCAACGCTTTATCAATTGGTACCAGACAGATGGTGCGTCTCACCATCCGGTAGAACGAGCCGCTCGTGTTCATGCTGATTTTGTACAAATCCACCCTTTTGTGGATGGCAATGGCAGAACATCACGGCTGCTTATGAATTTGGAACTTATGAAAAACGGGTTCCCACCGGTGGTACTTCCTGTGGAAAAGCGGTTGGAATATTACGAGACTCTGGATACAGCCCATACTAAAAATGATTATGAGCCATTCTTGTCGCTTATTACGGATATTGCGGAATCAGGATTCAGACCTTACTGGCATGCATTGGGGGTAACACCATGAACACCTTTCAGATCAATGAAAAGCGACTTTCTCAAATCCGATGCTGCCACTTCATCGCAGGCCGGGAAAAAATGAGATTTTCATCGTTTGGTCTTCAGTAGTCACGAGACAGTTACACCTTCAGCAACTTCATAAACATGCGCTACAGTATTCCATCGGGCATATCCGGCACCTGGTCGCCTCCCAGCACAAATCCACCATCCATCCGCAGACAGGCTCCGGTCATAAACTCAGCATCACGCACAAGAAAAAGAACAGCGCGTGCAATTTCATCAGGTTGAGCGGTTCTCCCTAAGAGTGTATGTTCGAGAAGCTGTCCTTTCTCGGAATCACTCAGGAGATCCCAACCACGGGTTCCGGGACCGTGTCTGTAGTCCACTAACCCCAACATCAACTCATTCACCCGAATATGCGGAGCCCCAAGCCGAGCCCAGGTCTCTGTCAGTCCCAAAACTCCTCGATTTGCCGCTGCATACCCGTCATTAAAAAGAAGACCAGCTGAGCCAGAGCGCCCGGTAACAGCAGCCATAGAAGAAATATTCACCACAGCCCCTTGCTCAGCCTGGCGCAGCAAGGGAAGGCAATGATCAAAAACCAACCATTTTGCGTGCAAGGTAGTATCCATTTCCAGCTGCCATTGCTCCACGTTCTCCGGGCGTCGATAGCTGCCATGAAGCACAGGCATTCCGCCACGCTCTACATTATTGATCAGTACATGGAGTACACCAAACTCGTCCTCCAGGCATTTTACCATTCGTTCTATACTCTCGGGATTACGGAGATCAGCCTCCAAAGTGAGATGTCCAGCCTTCATTGCAGCAAATTCGGCTTCCATTTCCTGACAAGATTCTGGCCAGTCAAACCAGGGGAGAAAAAGCCGCATTCCTTGCTCAGCTAATTGTCTGGCAATCGCCCTCCCTAGTCCTCGGGTGGCCCCAAGAACCAAAGCATTTTTTCCTCGTACATTCATTGCTCGTTTCTCTGTACCTCCTTCTTCATCCTTCTTGCTTTAACATGGAAGAATGCAGACAGACTTCTGGATCATTTCCACAACAAGAGAAAATTTCTTGAGTTCAAAGAGACTCAATGGTTTAATGCAAGATTTATAATTTCAAGCTATCAACTTGGTCAATGCTACTTGAGTAATCAGAGGCAAAACACACCCGTGTATCATGCCAAATTTACCGCATTTTCCAATTTGATTCCTCACAAGAGAATCCCTAACAAGGAAAAAAAATGACTGAAGAAAAGTTAGAACAGCCCAATACCCCTGTCTTTCGCATGCAAAAGATCTACATAAAGGATCTCTCCTTTGAGAATCCCAATGCACCACAGATATTTCTCCCACAGGGTCAGGAACCTAAAGTAGATTTCAACCTGCAGCTTGGCAATAAAAACATTGATGATGATCATTATGAAGTCACCATCTCTATTACAGCCAAAGTTCTTGATCAAAAAGCTGATGATAATACTACTATGTTTGTTGTCGAACTTGAACATGCTGCAATCTTTCTGCTCAAAAATATTCCAGAAGAGCACATTCAACGTGTTCTGGCAGTGGATTGTCCCTTGATGCTTTTTCCCTTTACCCGTCAGATTGCTTCCCAGCTTTCTGTTGACGGCGGCTTCATGCCTTTTCTTATGGATCCCATCAATTTTGTGGCGCTATACGAAAAAGCCCAACAGCACAAAAAGGATGCATAAAGAAGAGCAAAAAAAAAGCCCGCACAGCTGAACTGTTCGGGCTTTTCGCTCTTCATATTTTACACATTATTTCGAGTGCCGTAGGGGGGCGAACGTGTACGCCCAATTATGGTGCGGGCTGACACACAAGGTCTTACCCTACACTTCCACTCGTCTCCTGTCTTTACGGAAGGCCATAAAGAACAAAGTTATTCATAAGCGCTGTTGTTGCCTTTCGAATTGCGTGCTCAAAAAGGGTATCGTACTGATTATCTGCTAGAACTGATTCAGGTGAAACCCTCACATCCACTCTATTGGTCCATACCACACTTGCGTCGTAGGCACTTTGTACCCATATTCGCATCTGGACAACTGCTTGGTCAACCCGGCCACCGTGTTGAGCCACGTCTGCTAATGCAGCTCCGGCACCGGCCCAAGCTATGGTGTTAGCTCCAGCACCACCACTAATACCAAAAAAGCCGGTTGAACTATCTGGATCCCAAGGATTATTGGCACTGGCTCCAATAAGTGTTCCCCATGTTCCACCAGCAAGAAGATTACTCCAGTTATCATACTGGGCTGAATCAGCAAAACCAAAAGCCATTTTACTTGTACCTTTGACGACAAAAGGCAGAATCCCTCGTCTCCATGGAGCCCATGTATGTTCCTGTCTGGTCCTGAACTCAAGGATTCGGCCTCGAATGATATAATCAGCACCGAATTGTCTGCCAATTTTCACCACATTTTGTGCTGTCAAACCATGAGTTCCAGGCCCATCTGGTCGGGCAGTGTTGCTGCCTACATTCTGTTGCTGCAAATACCCCTGCAATTTTCCCTTCATAACACCAGACCAATCCGGGTCTTGAAGCTCATAGGCAAGAGAGGTCGAACCAGAATCCTCATAGTCTGCAATACTGATTATTTCCTGATCAATCAGATATTGAAAAACATCTTCCTGCACGGCTAGACGAAAACCGTTGATTGTCAGATTATCAGTCAATGACTCTGTAATCAGCATATTTCGGCGAAAAGCCGATGCAATATTATTGCCCTTACTATAGTCGGCAAAAGGCAGGATAACAACGGACATACCTTTACCGTGGGCATGAGGATCCACCTGAGCCGGAACCATCAGGGTTTCAACAGTATTTTTACCGCAACCGGTCACAGCACCGATCAATACTATCCCAATGGATATGTATTTCAGCAGGTTCATACGCTAACTCCTAACTAGAGTGAAAAATAATTAAATCTTGCTTAGGGATTAATGAGACTAAATAATACGGGGCCTGAGTAAAATGATCAATTCACGTTTTGACTTCTGTTTTTCCTCATACCCAAACAAATATTTTAAGTAGGGGATATTTTCTGTGCCAAAAATGAAATCTCCTTCGCTGGCCTCGCTCTCAGAGATAAGCCCACCAACAACAAGCATTGAGCCATTTTTGACCTTTACTGTTGTGCTCATTTCCCGCTTATTGATTATCGGTAACCCAACTTTTCCTTCGCCAACATTAACATATTCAATTGGCTCCAAAAGCTCTGAAGTTATTGGTACCAAATTCATGATGACTTCATCATCTTTTTTGATAACTGCGGATAACGCAAGGCCTATTCCAGAAAGAAGCTGCTCTGTATTAACTGTGAACGTAGTTTTATTATTATCATCAGTAGTAGACTCTATGCTGTCAATAAAGGTAACTTCACGGCCAACCGAAATCAGAGCAGGTTGACCATTCATGACACTTATTTTTGGATTAGAAAGAACCGACGTTTTTCCTTGCTCCTTTAATGCATTGATAAACCTATCAAATGAAAATGCTGAAAGGGTCACACCAGCAGCAGCAACATTAGAAGCTCCACCAGTAATAACAGTGGCTACAGTACTTGCAGCTGTTGAAGCCAAACTCAAAGCATCAGAAATGGTATTTGTATTAGAACTCGAACTGCTACCAGTGTTAGTGACTAAATCAGAAAGTGTCGTTGTCGTATTATCGCTTCCAGTGCTCCCCGTTGTTGTCGTCCCATCATTCCCAGTAGATGATGTACTACCATCAGCACCAGTGAAATTACTCCCGCTACTGGAGGTACTGGTTCGACCAGAACTTCTGGAATTCACTATATCATTGGTATTACTAAACGTACTGGAACGAATATCTTCATTAGTAATTTCATCAGTCGTGTTTTTTCCATAAGATTTTGTTCCTTGTATGCCGCCTCCTGAAAAAGATAAGTTGCTGAGCAAGGTATTCCAATTGATACCAAGTGATGAATTATCCTGCAGCTGAACCTCAATAATTTTTGCTTCAATAATAATTTGCTTGTACAGTTCCCTCTCAAGAGTTTCTAAGTAGTTGGAAATCCTTTCCTGCAAGGATATTGGAGCATGAACTGTTATTAAACCGATAGGTTTATCAATAGTATAGCTTGATTCAGTAGATGATACTCTTCGAGAAACCTGGTCTGTCGGCGACTTTTCTTCGTTCAACTCCTCTTCATTGCTCTCGCTCTCAATTTCCTTGTCAGGTATCGTAATTGTTGCACTCCAGGTCGTTATGAGACTATCAAGATTTTTTTGAATATTCTCCCAGATATCAAAAGTATTTCCTTTACTGTTAATACTAACGTCACTTCCAAAAGAATTTCCACCGATTGCTGCGTTATACTCCTGTTTAACAAACGGCATAGCAATATGATATTGCTTTGTCTTACGGTACTTGATAACAAGCGTTGATCCCTGTATTTCATGATAATAATCTAACTGACGCAATATATTATCAATGGCCTCATAAAAATTATCTTCAGCAGTGACATCAATATCCACAACAAGATCCTGATTCACATCACTGGCCCAGCTCAATCCCATTTTTTTATTCCTTACCAGAGCCTTCATCGCCTCTCGTAAGGTTATGGGTTCATGAGTTGTAATGTCTGCGCCGACCTTAAGCTCAAATTCATCAGAAGCCTCGCTATCAAGCATAGCATTTGCTTCATCATCATTAATTATATATCCTGCTTGTTGAAAACGCTGAGGTAATAACGAAGGCTCTATTATTGTGCGTTGCTTCCTTTCAGAAGCTGCCAGGCGAGCAGGCTCTTGTTTTTCGGTTTCCGACTTTTTGCCAACGCATGAACAAAGAAAAAGCGCAGCTGCTGTTACCGCAAAAACACTATGCAATAATCGAGTATTGCTTTTCATCATATCTTCCTTAAGAGTAATCAGTTATTACTGTTAGACTTTATACTTTATATGAAAGTACTGGCTGCCCCTGTTGAGTTCCTGACCTGACTTTCATTCCTTGCTGTTCCGCTCCCCAGAGGGCAAAAAAACATTCAATTAAATATTGAACTTACTTCGTATTGGTTTTGCTCAGAATAAATTTTTTCAGATCAGGGGGAACCCTGAATCCAGAATGAAGAATCGATTTATACTTCTTACGGGCCGCTCCATAATCTCCCACAGAATCATAGATACGGGCCTGCGCAACCATAGAGTTTAAACTCTGCCCATAGAGTTCCTCCTGCTTTTTCAACAAACGTAAGGCAGCTTCATACTGTTTTTGCCGTTCACTAAAGGCAGCATAACTCATTAAGGCTTCTCTGCTTGGCTTTCCAGTATTAACACTTTGATCAAAATATTGCTGTGCCTGCCGGTATTCTTCCATATTGGCATAACCAATGGCTGCATTCAAAGCAGCAGCACTATTTTTTTTATCTGCCTCAAGTGCTTTTTTAGCAAAAAAAACAGCCTTTGCGTTCTGATTGAGCTGGGCAAGATATATTGTGGCAATTTTATTGGCAAGCTTAGAGTTTTCCGGCCAATTATTAAGCGCTCGCTCATAAAATCGAATAGCTGTTTCTAAATCGCCTTTTTTTTCAGCTGCTCTTCCCTGAGCAATTAATTTTTTCGCTTCTAATCTCTCGGGAGGAATATTTTTTTCCTGTTTTATAACAATAGTTTCGTGAGAAATTATATCGTCGTTAATTTCAATAGAGAGTGTATCCTCTTCCCGTTCCGGCCAAACAAATTCCTGATTTTTCGGATAAATAACCAGAGTGTTATCTCGCTCCATTTTGTCAAGATCCTTAAGATTCAAAATAATATCAAGAGCGAATCGCCAAGAAACATCATTTAATGCAAGGGTTAAACTTCCAGAAACTCCTTCAGCAATTATTATATTTTTACCAGTAATCTCCCGGAGCATTCTGAAAACATTATGGAGATCAATTTTGTAAAAATCCACACTGATCGTCTCGTTTTCTCCAAGAGAGCCAAGAGGTGGTGGTCCTTCAGCTCCTGAGTCTGGTTGTTTCTTATCAGGCTCACTTCCCTCAGAAACAGAAGGGAGCACCTCAATATCAGGTAAATGCCGGTCAATGGTCCCTTGTTCAGCATTCTCTTGGCTGGAAGTGGTATCTTGAGCTGCAGAATCTGAGGGTTTGGGATCTTTTTCTGGTACTGCCTGTTGCTCAGTAAAAAAATCTTCCAACGTAAGGACTAAATTATTTTGGACCCAATCTACCTGATAACTGTACTTTTTGGGCAAGATAAACTCAATACGTACAAGTTCAGGAGATACATCCTTAATGATCTTGCTTGCCACCTCTACCCCGTATGAATCTGGAGATAAAACAAGTTCAGTGCCAGATGGTATTGTAGCATCTGCAACATCAATAATAATTTTTGAGGGGTTTGTTAACGCAATAGGAATATAATCAGTCTCCTCACTGCAATGAACTGATATATTAAGATTTTTACCGGAAGGAGTGGCACTGAGACCAGTAACCAAGGTCTTTACATTAGTTTTTTCATTACTGGGTTCCTCTCCCACTGCTAATCCTGGAAGGCTGACCAACAGCAAAGAAAAAATTACTGCACATAAAAAACAGCAGGAACCATATCTTTTTCCTTGCTGGATATCTGCCGATAAAAAATGAGACATGTTAGTTATCTCCCTCTTTCTTCAAGCGCATTACTATTTCCTTTGTAACAACCCGGCCTGTCGTTGTCTTATAAGTTTCTGTTATTTCAACTTGTTCATCACCTATTCGATTAATGGTCCCATATCGACCAATCGGCATATTTTCATCAAGGCGATAACCTTTACCAGTAACATCCTCTGCCATAGCAATATTTCTATTCCCTATCTTAAACACAGCAACCAATTTAAGTTGTCCTGGTTCAAAAAGCTGCATTCCAGTTAATGGTTCTCCACTGCCCTCATTTATTGGTGTGTCATCAAGCTCATCTCTACTATTGTCTTTTGAAAGAAAAGGAAGAAAGGGGTCTGGTCTGTCTCCAAACTGATAATTAAATTTATCAACTTCCCGTACTGATTCTTCTAGTCCGGCCTGCCCGCCTTCGCCAATAATATCGCTTTCTGTGGCCCAGCTTGAACTATCCAATAAAAGCATTACCAAGAACAGCATGAGTATCGTAACGAAATATCTTCTCATAACTCGCCTCCTTGGCCTCCTTTTCTGCTCATTTTTTCTTCTTTTTCTTTTGTGCACTACGTTCTTCAGCACTTGTTAAACGATAAGTCAGCAAGTTACATGAGGAACTCAACAGCATCTCACCCTCTACTTTTTTAGGCGATCCCATGGTAATATTTTGAACAGTGACGATACGTTCAAGTTTACTCACCTGGTCAAGAAAATAACCAACGTTATGGTAAGGCCCACGAACATTAATACTTATAGGAATCTCTGCATAGAATTCTTTCGGCGTTTCGCTGCCTGGGGTGAATGAATAAAAATCAAGCCCGGAACTTGTACCATGGTCAGAAATATCTGTCAAAAGCTTAGGTATCTCTTTGATCTTTGGAAGAGAAATAGAGATCTCATCAAATCGTTTCTCTATTTCAGCACGTTCTGCCTCATGTTGCTCTAAGTTATCAGCCGCTTTTTTAGCTTTATCAACATCTGCCTGCAACGAGACTCTCTTTGTCTCTAACTCTTTTATCTCTGCTATTTTGGGTGATAAAATAAAAAAATAGAAACCTGCGAGCAATGCAATCACCACCACAACAGGAAGAGCTATCTTGATTTTTTGATCAAGAGGAATGTATTTTCCTGTAATAAAAGCATCAAACTTTGACTTTGTCGTTTCCGAGGCCATAATTTATTTGTTATTTCTTACTGTTGTCCTTAGAAGCCTCATTATCTGCTTCTGGGAGAGCAACAGAACAGGTCAGAGAAAATTGCTTCAAATTTCTTCCCCCGTACTTTTTCAGGGAAGACCTTCCTAACGTTACATTACTAAAGTAGGACGAGGACGAATCTTTTAATGCATCAAGATAATCTGCTATGGTGCGGTTATCCAAAGCTATACCACTCAATTTTAAACTATTGGTGTCTTGAGAAACACTTGTTAACCACATTCGCTCATGGGGCGTTAATCGGGCAACCTCATCTAAAATCCGTACTGTCAGCTGTGACTTCTTTTTCAGCTGATTGACCACCCCAATCCGTTGTTCGAAAAGTTTTTTCTTCTTTTCCAGCTCGTTAATCAAATCAAGCGTCTTTTGCAACTCTTTTTTCCGCACTGTCAGATCTTTAATATCTCTCTCCAGGCCGCTGACTTTTGTAGTAAGAAAACCGGTCGCAAGCAACAAAACAATAAGTGTTACAATAATAACAACGCCACTCAGCGCAAGTTGCCTTAACGCCTGTGTCTTCTGCTTCATCTGCCGCACGGGCAGGAGATTAATCCGGATCATATCTTAAAATTCCGCTGGTCGAATCGCCAACCCGGCTGCTATTGACATTTCAGGAGCTACGGCTTCAACGTATGCCATATCAATCTTCTTTGCATTGACTTTCATTCCTTCAAACGGGTTAAAAGGAACGACTTCAAGTCCGGTTTCACTGGCAAGATAGCGTTTGAGTCCTCGAACCTTAGAACCACCGCCACTGAGGACAAGAAATGAAAGTGGCTTTTTAGGGTTATTATTGCTGTATAGATCAATAGCCTTTTTTATTTCCAACACCCATCGGGTACAAATCTGAGTAAAAATTTCATGAAGTTCTTCCTGATGCTCTTCCTCTGCTTCAACCCTGCCTGTCTTTATGTGTTCAGCCTCTTCATAATCAATATCAAGAGTATTGGCAATTTCTTGACTCAAGTCATCACTGCCCATAACCACATCACGGGCAAGTACGGAAGCATCGTCGGCAATAATATTAATATTTAGTCTGGACGCTCCAATATCAATCAGACAAACATTCTTGTTCCCTCCTGATACTGTTGTCCAAATATTTTCCAAGGCAAAACCATCAACGTCCACCAAGGCAGGCACGAGTTTTTGAGCTTCAAGCATTGAGCGGTAATCGTCAATAACCTCTTTTTTAGCTGCAACCAGGATCACTTCACTGCGGTCAAACTCATCCTCGCCTGCTTTGAGCACCTGAAAATCTAAATATACTTCACTAATATCAAAAGGTATATACTGCTCAGCCTCTTCATTAAGGCGCTCTGCAAGTTCCTCCTCGTTCTCCATTTCAATATTAATTTTTTTGACAATAACCGAGTAACCGGAGATTGACAGCCCAACCCGTTCATTCTTTTTTATTTTGAGATTCTTACATAATTCGGCAATAGCAGTCCCGACAACATCAGCATCCTGCAACACGCCGTCTTCGACAGCTCCAGGCGAGATCGCAGCACTGCCAAGCGCAATAAGCTCATAGCCGTCTTTGCCAGCCTTTCGAATCTGACAGATTTTTACCGCATGGGAGCCAATATCAATCCCTACGACAAATTTTTCTTTCTTTGCCATGCTGTTTCTTTTCTCTTATTATGAACGGCCACCAACCAGAAGCAGGAAAGTACTGCAACACACAAAATAACTGCTTACTAAAAATTCAAACGTATAAACATAATAGGTCATAAAAAAAAGAAAATGTCAAGAAAAGCATTTCTTTTTTGAGAAATTAATGAACAGAAAAAACGTCTCTTTTGTTTTTAGGAGATTTCTTCAAGTGAAATATCATGAAAAAATAAACAATTAAATATAGATGGCTTCCTAAAAAATAATTGGTGCTTGAATTTATTTTTTTTTTCGTCTATTTAACAATCATTTTATCCATTCACTCGTCACCCTTAATAGAATTTTGCATATTCTGCGCTTTAAAAAAGCTTAACCACCTATTTTAGGATAGAAAATAAAATGAAAGACAAACAAGCAAAGCAATGCAACCAAGTAAAAAAACAGAAGTCCGCTACACGTGAATACCTTGAAGCCATTGTAATTGCTATACTTCTGGCTCTTTTTATACGAACCTTTATTGTTCAGGCCTTTAAGATTCCATCCGGATCTATGTTACCGACTCTGCTCATTGGTGATCATATTTTAGTCAGTAAATTTATCTACGGAATAAAAATGCCCTTCACGGGCAAGGTGCTGATACCGATCAGTGATCCCAAGCCTAACGATATTGTGGTATTCAAGTTCCCGAAAAATCCTAAACTAGATTATATCAAAAGAGTCATCGCTACGGAAGGTGATACCGTAGAAATAAGAAATAAAAAAATATTCATCAATAACCGTCCCTTTGAGGATTTACACGGTGTATTTACCGATAATAGAATAAATCCTGTGTCGGTAGATCCACGTCGGGATAATTTTGGTCCGGTTACAGTGCCTGAAGGACATATCTTTGTCATGGGAGATAATCGCGACAACTCGTCAGATGCCAGGTTTTGGGGTTTTGATAATAAAGGTGTTTTTCAAGGAGTTAGTCTTGAAGCGGTTCGTGGTAAGGCGTTCATTATTTATTGGTCATGGGATGTCAAACAACCTCTGCTTTCCTGGGATCGTTTATCTTCTGTCCGTTGGAGCAGAATTGGCGATATCCTTGATTAACATATTTATTATCATCAGACCTGTTTTTCTCTTGCCATCCCTGAACGATTATTGCAAAGATACGCAGGAGAGCTTCAACGGGCAGCGCGCCTGCGCAGCCCGTAGATTGATATTACTCCAACTGTTTTGATTATGGCTACCGGCTATTTTTTTTCACATCGACATATCCTTGATATAGAACATCTCTCAGCTGATGATATTGATTATATTATCACCACAGCAGAATCCTTTAAAGAAATTTCAGCCCGCCCCATAAAAAAGGTTCCCACCCTCCGGGGCAACACGATCATCAATCTTTTTTTCGAGCCCTCCACCCGCACCCGCCTTTCCTTTGAGATAGCTGCCAAGCGGATGAGTGCGGACACCTTTAATATCTCCGCCTCCACCAGCTCCGCGACCAAGGGGGAAACTTTGATTGATACGGCCCGCAATATCTCGGCCATGAACCCGGATATAATCATCCTGCGTCACTCGTTTTCCGGTGCGCCCCATATGCTCAGTCAATACGTGGATGCAGCGGTCATCAATGCGGGCGATGGCACACATGAGCACCCCTCGCAGGGCCTGCTGGATATGATGACGGTGCGTGAGCACAAGAAAAAGCTGCATAGTTTAAAGATCGCCATCATCGGTGATATTCTTCACAGCAGGGTGGCTCATTCCGATATTCTTGGTTTCCTTCGTATGGGTTCAGAGGTTTTTGTTTATGGGCCGGGAACGCTTATCCCACCAGGATTGGAAGAGCTGGGCGTCACAGTCTGCTCCAGCATGAAAGAGGCTGTACAGGATGCCGATGTGGTCATGACCCTGCGTATTCAGAAGGAGCGCCAGAACGACCCGCTGCTTCCCTCCTTCCGTGAGTACGCATCAAAATACGGTGTCACAGCCGAGGTAGCCTCCTGGGCCCGCCCGGACGCCCTGATTATGCATCCAGGCCCAATCAATCGAGGTGTCGAACTCATGCCCGATGTGGCAGACGGCACGCAGTCGGTCATTCTTGATCAGGTGACCAACGGGGTTGCAGTACGAATGGCCCTCCTGTACCTGGTCTCGGGAAACAGCTAACAGCCAGCTTACAGCTTTCGCCCCTCCCCTTAGGGAAGGGCAAAAAGGATGAATCTCATTGAGGTATAGATATGCCAGCTCCCTTGCTGATAAAAAACGGACGAATCATAGATCCTGCAAACTCCTTTGATGATGTGCGTGATCTCCTCATTGTGGACGGACGCATTGCTGACCCTGCAACAAACATTCCCTCGGATGTTCAGGAGGTGGATGCCAGTGGCTGTTGGGTGATTCCTGGCCTCATTGATATGCATGTACATCTCCGGGAACCAGGTGAAGAGTACAAGGAAGACATCCTTTCCGGTACCAAGGCCGCAGCAGCTGGTGGATTTACTGCGGTGGCCTGCATGCCCAACACCAAACCGGTGAACGACAGTCGGGCCGTAACCTCCTTAATTCTTTCTCAGGCAACACACGCTGATGCACGGGTCTACCCAGTTGCGGCAATCAGTAAAAACAGTCAGGGTTCTGCGCTGACAGAGTTCGGTGAGTTACGGGCAACCGGTGCAGTGGCTGTGAGCGATGATGGCCTGCCCGTCCGTGATAGCCAGCTCATGCGGCGGGCCCTTGAATATGCCGATGACCACGACCTGCTGGTGATATCCCACAGTGAGGAACCCAGCCTGAGCAACGGGGTCATGAATGAGGGCATCGTCTCCACCCGGCTCGGCCTCAAAGGCATTCCCAATGCTGCTGAGTCCATCATGGTGTACCGGGATATCGCCTTGGCCGAGTGCCTTGGTAAGCGAATACACATCGCCCATGTGAGCACAGCCATGAGCACAGATCTTATTCGTTCAGCTAAGGCAAGGGGCGTTCGGGTCACGGCAGAGACTGCCCCCCATTACTTCACCCTCACGGATGAGGCCGTGGTCGGCTACAACACCAATGCCAAGATGAACCCTCCCTTGCGTACAGAGCAGGATCGTCAGGCCATCCGGCAAGGCCTGGCCGACGGCACCTTTGATGCCATTGCCACCGACCATGCCCCCCATTCCATCCTGGAAAAAGAGGTGGAGTTTGATCGGGCCATGAACGGCATCATCGGGCTGGAGACCTCCCTGCCCCTTTCCCTGGCCCTGGTCCGGGAGGGTGTACTTGATGAGAACAAGCTGGTTGAGCTGCTGTCAGTGAATCCGGCCCGGATACTGGGGGTGGAGGGCGGCACTCTCAGTGCAGGGGCAAGGGCTGATGTCACAATAGTCAACCCGGACCTCCAATATACCTACACCGAGGAGCAGGTGGTGTCCAAAAGCAAGAATTCACCCTTTCTCGACGTAGGGGCGACCGGCCGATCGTCCTTACAAGGTCGGGCCGTGTACACCATTATGGGCGGGCGGATAACCCATCGTCTGGCGTAGGGGCGACCGGCCGGTCGCCCCTACAGGTTACCCCTTAATCACCGCCAGGGGTCGTAGCTCCACCTGAATATCAACCAGATCCTGCTGATTCTCCATAACCTGGGAGATATCCTTGTAGGCCCCAGGTGCCTCATCCAGATCCTTGGTATTCCGTATCCCGTGAATCACCCCGACGGCAGCAAGCCGCTCCTGCTCCGCAGCAAGGTCAAGTTCCCGCTGGGCCTGCTTGCGTCCCATCCTGCGGCCAGCTCCGTGTGAGCAGGACATAAAGCTCTCTGACTCCCCCTTCCCCTTAACGATGTAACTGGCTGTGCCCTGACTGCCAGGGATAATCCCCAACTGGTCAGCAGCAGCCTTGGTAGCTCCTTTGCGGTGGATCATCACATTCTTCTTAAAATGATGCTCCATTGCTGCGTAGTTATGAGCGATATTGATCATGTCTGCAAAGTCAACCTCACCCGCCACCTCAGCAAAGGCTTCCTGCATCCGCTGCATCATCAGGCGTCGATTTGCCAGGGCAAAGTCAACACAGTACTGCATCTCCAGCAGATAATCCTGGCCCTTGCGACCATCCAGGGGCAGAAAGGCCAGCTGCCATTTCTCCGGTACCGAGGTATGCCACTTCCGGTTCAGAGCAATAGCCAGCTTGTTGTAATGATGCGCCACCTTATAGCCGAGATTACGGCTTCCCGAGTGGATCATCAGCCAGATATGACCATCACTCCCCTGCTGGATCTCCAGGAAGTGATTCCCTCCTCCCAAGGTACCCAGCTGTTTTAATGCGGCCTTATATTCCTCTCGCACGACCCTGAGTTCATCAAGCCCACCTTCTCCTGTGTCCTCGGGCATGAAGGATGCATCCTGGGCCTTTTTATGGTGCTTGAAGCCAACAGGTATGCTCTTGCGAACCATACCCATGATCTTCTTCAGGGTATCCTGTTCAATCTCTTGCAGAGAAGTCTGGACTGCGCACATGCCGCAGCCTATGTCCACCCCTACTGCATTGGGAATGACCACGCCCTCAGTAGCTAAAACACCACCAATGGGCATACCATAGCCCTGGTGTGCATCGGGCATAAGGGCGATATGGCGAAAGGCAAAGGGCAGATTGGCAAGATGCCTTGCCTGGTCCAAGGCGCCCGCTTCCAGATCATCAAGCCAGAGCTTAATGGGTTTCTTTTCCGTGGTGATAACGTTCTTCATAGGACTCCGTTGTCGATAAAACTCGTGTCTTTCATGTTTTGTAGTCCCGCCCTGGATGGGCGGGATGGTACATGGATGGTACATGGATGGTACATCAGAGGGGATACAAACGAAACTGCCTGAGATCAGCTATCCCCTCCCATTGGGGGAGACGTGCCTGCGGGCCTTGAATCCGCACCAAGGGTGGTTCCTGTTCAGCCAGCTCATTAATCTTTTGCCAAAGGGTGATATCACCCCAGTACTGCGGTGGTGTCTCGCGGTCAGCAACAAAGGCAAAGACCCTTTCCGGCCTGTCGCAGCCGGATTGAATGGCCTCTAAGGCAAGGCGAGACAAACGACCCAGGCCTGTTGCACTGTCCGGCTCTTCCTCTAACCAACGCTGGACAGCAGCAGGAACCCAGGGTAAAGGCGCCTCCTTGCGGGCTGCAAGCCGTGCAAAGGCCTCCCGATCCTGAAGGGCAAAGGCATGATCAACTTGCCCGGCAAAGAGAAACTGCTCCTCTGTGACTGGTTGACGATCTGCATAACAGGAGGCAAGTTGCTCAGACGAGAGTTGGCCCAGCCCATTATAGGGCTCAATTCCAGGAAAGGCATCAATACAGAGCAAAGCAACGTCCTTTTTCCCCAGGAGATGCAGACAGCTGAGGACATGACAGAGCATGGCCTGATCAAACAGGCAGGCATCAAACCAGAGCACCACTGATCCATACGGCGAATCCGGCTGAACAAGCTCTTTGAGTTGAGCATACTGGTCTTGCAAGACCGCCAGTACGTAATCCTCAGCCAGTCCTCCGTCAGTGGTCTCAGAGAGGAAACAAGCACGGGCCTCCAGGATCTCCTCATCCGGCCACCCTGGCTTCCTTGGCCCATCATAGAGGATATCATGCCAAACAATGACCTCACCTGAAACACCGCTTTTTGCAAGGCTCTCACCAGACATGTCGCCACTGCTGATATGTAAAGTAGTTTTCATTTTAGGGATATGTGAAGGATTGCATAAAGGTCGCTGCGATCAAGCCCTGAACAGCACAGCCGGGCGTCCAAAGCCGCCGGGGCAGTATCCTGCCAGATAGGATTATTTCTCAATAAATACAGATTGCTCGCTTAAACAATCGTATCATTTTTCTCTTGACTATACAGTACTCGCTTGTGATATTATCAGATTCATGGAAGGATCGGCATCCGCAGAACCTTCCATGAATGTAAGAGCCACCCAGAGAACCTGATACGTACTGATGGGTTCGTTACGGTTACAGGTGGCAATACACGTTTTTTATTTCAACAAAGGAGGAGTATTGTGAGAACATCTGTTATCAGCATTGCCGCCGCATGTATATTGGTTGCCGGGTCCGCTTTTGCAAGTGAGGAAATTGCAGGGGAATTTGACTGCATGGGATGTCATTCCGTAAAAGAAGATAAAGCGTTGCCTGATAAGTATGGCCCCTATTTTACTGATATTGCAAATGAGTACAAGGAAAAGGGCGACAAAGCTGTCTCTTTACTGGAAAACTCAATCCTTCGCGGCAGCAAGCACAAATGGGATCGCCCTGTGGATATGCAGCCACGGTCGGAAAACGGAAAGACCATAGACCAGGAGAATGCGAAAAAGATGGCCGAATGGATCATGTCTCTGGCAGGGAAAGATTCCGCAGAGTAAATTATACCCCTCCAAGGTACCGACCAGGTGTGAATAAGTATGGGGGCAGGATCTGCCTGTCCTCATACTTGTTCCAGTTCCTCAACCCTGCTTCAGCACATTCCCGCTCTTCGGCCTATCCCACCCTGCAACCTTAGGCACCTGCCTGCACATTCAGAATATCCACCATCCTGCCACTGTAGTTTGTCCTGACCAGTTCCTCCAGACCAGCAGCGTTTTGCACATTGACCTCTAACCCGCTCAGGCCGGAACCGGCAAGATCGGGCAGGATGTACGGTCCGTTACCGTTCACAGTCACGGTATCGGCCTGTACGCCGTTGGCCTGCATGTCAAGAAGACTGAGACGCAGCTCGCCGGAACGACTGTCCAGTACCGCCTGAATCCGCACCTGAGCACTCTCCGCCTCAAGATCGCCGCCACTCACCGTGACCAGGGGATTCCTGTTTGCTCCGCTGAGGATGCCGTCTCCATTGCCCAGGGTTACGGCCAGGGGCGTACGCAACGGACGACCATAGGTACCGGTGCGCAGGCTGCCGTGCTCGGTATAATGGGTCATAACCGACACCTGGTACTCGTTGTTCCATGGGTCATTCTGGGCCGGGATATCCGGTATCACCTGGACCTCGCTGTTGCTGATTGATCCGAAACGGGTCTGCGCAACCTTGCCGTTCCGGGTACCTTCAATGACACAGCCGGTATCGGCTTCATCAGGATCAAAGAATAAATCAGTCCCTGTCAAGCGGAGCAAGCCCTGGGGATTGAGTACATTATCAAGCCGAAGCACTGTGTCCTGGGCACCGGCTATCACAGGTGCCTTCTGGATCGGTGCCAGACGCTCCAGTTGCACCTTCTGCTGCACTTCCTCCACAAAGGCCCTGGCCGCATAGACCTTCACTCGAACGCACTCTTCTGCCGGCGGCAAGGGAGCATCCGGCGCGTCCAGACGGGCGGACAGAGTGAGATGATAGGTAAAGCTGTTTTCCAGAGAGACCTGTTTACCGTTGATCAGCATTTCCATAACCTTCTCGTCCCGGGCCCGGAGGATCGAATCCACCAGATCTGTGCTCCAGAGCGGATTTTCCCGGGAAATCTCCTCGGCCAGTTCTTTGTACCCGATAGTGTCCCTGGGAATAACCTGTGGCTTGTATGAGCGCGGGGTGGTCAGGGCATTTATATACGGTCGCCATTGTACGGTTGACATAGCTGTTCTCCGGTAGAGGTTTAATCTGTTGTAGATCCGCTGAAATTACTTTGATTTCCAAGATTAAAACCGCTCTCGGTCTTTGTCAAGCAAAAAATCAGGCAGCCTCGAAAACATGATGCCCTGAAACCCGATCCTACGTTCGGACCAGGCCCGATCATACGATCCGGCTTTGCCCGATCATGTGATCCGGTTCGTCCCGATCGTACGATCCGGGCAATCAAGCATTCTGGTCAGCAAGGGATGACTCCTCTGTGGAAGATGTGGAAGAAAGGAATGCCGCAATGTCCTGAGATTTAGTCAGCAACCATCCAAGACCACAAAGAGCAAGGATAATAAATACGGCTATAGGATTCTTGATACTTGCAAGGAGAGTATTCATAATTTGTCAGGGAGGTAGGTCACTTGTTTACCGCTTGGGATCAGTACGGAAATGATAGAGCCTGCACCGTAGAATGAGGGCGGGAGATTGTCAAGGGGAATGTCTGGGGGATAGAGAGCCATTGCAATGCCTGTCAGCGCATCAAAAGCACCCAAAAGGTTTGAATGGTGTATACTCGGATGCGCAGGAACTGTAGCTACCCATTGAATGGTATACGGATCGACCTGGATATCACATAAAAATAATTAATTTTGTTGCTAAAATCTGATTTATCATTTACAGTGTAAAGTAGCTTCAGGTTCTGATTCCTTCCTTCTCCATGCAATCCTGCACACTGCCGTAACATATTCCCCCCAAAATGAAAAAAACGACTGGAAGCAATACTCGTCGACCAACCACAAGTATGTCCAATGTAAAAAAAGGTGTGCACCTTATGCGCATAAACAAAAAACAAACAGAACATGCCTTGGAAAAAGCAGCAAAAATGATATGCACCATGAAGCTTGGAGCCTGTCCTCTGCAAGAGGACAATTTTTCCGGTTGCTCAAGTAATTGCCATATACACATTCTTCCCTGGCAATGCTGGAGGTCTCATTTACTCAGTATAAGTGAGAAGTAGCTCGTGGCACCCGTGCCCCTCTCGTCACTAACACTTACAGTTTTGGGTAATCTATGAGTAAATTAAAATTACTTCCTAGTAAAATCGGCCAGGTAATGTTCGCTCTGATCAGTTTATTTCTTAGCCTGATCAGTCTCGCAATGATTACTTTTGCCATTATCAATATTCATACCTCAATCAATGATAAGACATTATTTACAAAAGCTCTTCTTGACGCAGTCGGTTTTATTGTCATAGGTATGGCAGTTTTCGATGTCTCTAAATTCTTGCTGGAAGAAGAAGTTATAAAAAGCCATGAGGAAATAACGCCCGCGACAGAGAAAGCAATGTTGTCAAAATTTCTCGTTATTATAGCTATTGCTGTGAGCTTGGAAGCCTTAGTATTTATCTTTAATGCAGGAAAAGAAGATATTGCTCTGCTCATTTATCCGGCGTTTTTATTAGTTACTGTCAGCTTATTAATAATCAGTCTGGGGCTGTATCATAAGATGACTTAAGCTGATTACTTCCTTTACCTGGGTGCGTGCGTAGCGCAGGACCCGGTATTGCTTTCCCGAATCCTTGATTCGCACCTTCTCTTAAGCGGCCATTCGGGGAGCATCAACGCCCCCCTCTTACTCATCAGCCCTCCAGCATATCCTTCCACTTCAGGTCTTCACTCACCACATGCTTTGTAATCACATTAATCAGAAGAAAACTGAGCAACTCATATGGGGTTGCCTCTTCCGCACGGATATCGTCAACCAGGGACATAGTCTGATCCATAAGCTTCTGATGTGTCGCTTTATGTTGAGGAGCTACTTCCGGGAGCATCTTGATCAAAAACTTCTCTTCATCCCTGAAATGCCTCTGGATATCCCGTAATAGCTTAACCAGGGTCTTTTCGTAATCAAGCTCCTGCTCATCATCTATGATCGCACCTATAATCCTGTTTGCTTCACTGACGAGAAACTTATGCTGCTCATCTATGAGCTTGTCCCCACAGTGAAAGGAGGAACGCCAGACAATGGTTCCTAACTTCTTCAGCTCCTTATGCTCCTCTTCCTTTTCCGCCCTTGCCAGAGCCTTCTGACGCCTGTAGAGGTATCGTTGGCTCGAAACAACCACACTGCTCACAATAAACAAACCACCGCTGAACATACCGAGTGCATTACGTAACAGGACAAAGGTGAACACGCCTGCCCCCATGTACAAGCCTGGAATTGATTCATAAAGCCAATTAGGTTTATACCAGTCACGTTGAGCCTCAATAATATGACGAAGAAGAGCCATAACGTTAAAGGCCTCCATTTATGTGTTAATATGTTATTAATAAGGACGCTGCACAGAACAACAGTCTCTTTATACAACAGGATATCTGTTTTTTTTCCGATGAGTCAAGGGAATAATCATCTTGTAACAATTGATCCTCCTGAGAATCGTTGGCAACATCAACGCTTCTTCAGAGAAAGAGGGAAGTAAAAACAAACGTAATAAAGTGGATGCAAGGAGGGGTGCAGGGGGGCTGTCTCTTCAGGGCAAGAAGGCGAAAAAGAGACAGCCATGAGGGAAAGCAGAAGCAGCCTAGATATACCCCTCAGCCCGGTACCACTCCCCGGTCCGTTTCAACCCCTCATCCAGATCAATCTTGGGAGCATAGCCCAAATCCCGTTTGGCCTTACTGATATCAAAGGCCCGATTCTGGCGGAACCAATCCACCCGACGAGGGAAGATGGGCGGCGTAATCTTAAAGGGCTTGCAGACCTTTTCACAGATATGACCAGCCACCACCAGAGGCATAATGGGATAATGGGGCACCTTGACATCCACGCCCAATGCCTTGCCGGTCTTACGGACCAGGGTCTCAATGGAGACATACTCTTCGTCAGCAATCAGATAGGCCTCGCCCACGCCCTTGCCCGGTTCCATAGCCAGCATCAGAGCATCCACCAGGTTATCAATGTACAGGGGGTGATACAGGGTCTTCCCTGAGCCAAACATGGGAAACGTCCCCTTAGTAACCCGTTTAAAGATCATCTGGAAGCGCTCAGGATCACCAGGGCCATAGATAGCCGCTGGCCGTATGATGATGGTATCCATCCCCTTTTTGCAGTACTCGTTCACCACAGGCTCAGCATCATACTTGGTCTGCTGGTAATAATCCCCTGGCTGGATAGGCGCATCCTCGGCTGCGGGTGGATTATCCACATTGCCATGCACACCACAGGTGGAGCAGTAAACGAATTTCTGCACCTTATGGGCCAGGGCTGCATCCAATACCACCTTGGTACCGCCCACATTGACTTCATCATAATAGCTATTGGGCACATCCAGTTCCCGAAAGGCCGCTGCAAGATGCTGGACCATGTCCACACCTTCCATACATTCTTCAACAACAGCCCGGTTCGTCACCGAGCCGATAACCACCTTGGCGCCCCAGGAACGAATCTCATCGGTTTTTAATCCTTCCTGATAATCCAGACTCACGACATCATGCCCTTCATCAATCAACCGTTTGACCAAGGCCTTGCCAGTAAAGCCGGTGCCGCCTGTTACAAGTACTTTCATGTTTTACATCCTTAAATATTGTATGAAACCGCTTTATAGCGGAGCCTTTAATGATTTTGGAGTCCTGCTTCTTGTTCTGTCTCCATGACTACCCTGAATCCTAGCACATTAAATCTGCTTGCAGGAGGAGAAGGAGAACGCTTGGCGCAGCGGATTGAGTTCGGTTCACTGAGCCAGCTCCCTCCGCGAATGACCCGGTAATCGAACCCGTCCTCTTTCTCTTGGTACAGAGGGTTTCTCGGCCTATCTGCCGCTTGATTGACCCGATATGTTTCCTTGCCATAATGATCTTCACACCATTCCCAGACATTTCCCAGCATATCATACAATCCAGCAGGATTGGCTGGGAAACGACCCACAGGGGCAGAAACAAGGAAACCATCAGAACAATCATGGTAACTTACCCGCTTGAGCTGATAGAAGAAATCAGCAACATTAGCGTACGCACAGGTCTCTGTTGTGCTTTCCTCTTCACCACCCCAGTATCTGGGTGTCTCTGTTCCGGCCCGGACTGCAAACTCCCATTCAGCCTCTGTGGGCAGGCGAAAAAGAGGCCTTCCCTGACGGTCTCTGTTTCGGGTCAACCAATCCATATAGGCCTTGGCATCATACCAGCTCACATACACCACTGGTTGCTCATCACCATTCAACGATCTGCCCTCAGTCTCCTGGCTATTATGGGCTGGTTTGAATTGGCGATACTGACCATTAGTGACCTCATATTTGCCCATCCAGAAACCATCAACACAGACCGTATGCAGCGGTTTTTCAAGGAACAAACGGGTGGGACGCGGATCCCGGCTCCCGAGCTGAAAACAGCCTCCCTGCAACCAGATAAACTCCAGACCTGAGACCGGATCCTTCCACTGCTCATACGGCTGGGGGTCTTCAGGAGGTTGTGCCAATACTCCGATTGTAGAGAGCAACCACACTGCAAGAGAGCATCCCAGAATGCTGTACACATGCCTACTCTTCATCTTGAAAAACCGGCTCAATAATCAAATCTTCACGCACCTCAAGGTCCAACCTGGGACTATTCACTTTTTTTTCGTTCACCAACCAGTAAGAAAATCTCTTCTGATAGGGCGCAGCAATACTGACCGTTATCCGGCTTCCTTTAAAATAATATCCCTGATAACCAGCAGGCTCCTGGTAGCCGTCAATGTCATACTGTATATCAGCCGGGCCTGTGACCTGACACAATAAACTGGGCCCGAGTTTGAAAAGCTTTTCGGTCTCTTTACGCACCACTTCTGGACGTTGCTTCATAAATTCGCCCAGCATCTTCATATACTTCGTGTCTTTTTTGCCGTAATACTCCAACATATTCGTGTAATACGCTATCCTCTCCTTGACAAAACGGGCATTGAGACGATGATTCAACAGATCCCGATACAAGGTAAGGACATATTCACGATACGCAGGATCTTCATTCAGGAGACGACTGAACAGCCGTGGTCGTACATCCTGGGCTGTATAGGGCGGCGAAGCCATATAAACAAGCCTCCAGGCACGCTGCTGCCATTCCGTCATAACGATTTTCTCGGAACGGACATTCTGGATAAAACTCTGATCCATATCCCAATTAATCCAAAAGGCCCTCTTATCCGGTTGACTGTTATCAAGGACAGCCAGTCCCTGATAATAATCACTCGTACCGCAGAAGATAAACGAAAAAAGATGGCGTGCCAAATTGTCAAGATCAACAACTCTACCAGCGGCCTTCATTGTTAAATTCCCCCGTTCTCTCAAGACGCTCCATAACCTGACATTAAGCACACGCCCTTTATGAGAAGGGACGCTCTTATATTTATAATACAAGAAATCACTATGACCAAAGTAGGTTTCCAGCAGCCGCTCTCCCAAATGGGGCACGAAAAAATATATTCCCTGCTCAACACCGTTCAGGTACAGAAGCGCTAAACGGGTTTCCGGGACCTGACAGCCTATACGCCGGGCAATATCATAGGCCAGGGTATTATTAAAATACCATCCTCCTTCAGGCCAGGCAGTATGATGGACCACCAGGCGTTTAACAGGTTCGGTTGTTGTACTAAACCCTATCTTAGGCTGAAAGGCAGAAAAGCGAGACTGACCGTATTCTTTCCTAAAATACAAACGAAAGCTGCTATAAAGCTGCATCCGCTTGCCACCATGCATTCTCATCCCCACCATTGAGGCAAAACGCAACTTGCCATGCTCATCAAAGTATGAGCAATAGGCTGGGCGTTCCCATTGACGCCCACGGGCTGTCTTATTGGCAAGGAGACCTGTATCAGGATGATAGAGATTCGCCTCATCAATAACAAGGGAAAGGATGGGCCAGTTCTCCTTGAAATGCTCTTGCGTAATAACCTGGCTGCTGGGAAAGGATTGTGACCCGTCATCAACAACATGCCGATACAGGCTTTTCTTGCGTTTCCGTGGAAACGCAAGCTGCTCTATCTTTCTGGGGCCACGTACATCATCCAGTTGTAGTTCAAGCTGGGCATCAGCATCCAGAGCTGTGAACGATACCCCATCACCATCATGATGCATGGAACTGATACCTGCTAAGGGCTTCAACAGATCAAGACCGTCCCCAGGAGATAACACGATCTCATGCTCAGCAGAGTACAGGATTATGCGGCGTATTCTTATATCAGCCGGTTTTGTCGTGGGATCAATGCGCAGCAGACGCAGCTCAGACAAGGGAGGAAGGGTGAGGAGATAATCTTTTTGTCCGCTAGCAATAGCAACGCTGCTGCTTCGTTCGATGTCGTACTTCTGCTCTTTTTTCTCTGTCCAGAATACCTGAAGCTCTGTAGCAACTGGGATCTCAAGCTCTATCGTCAGAAGCGATTTCGTGAAATCTAACGCAGTCGCTGATGAAAAAAGTTCCTCCTTGGGCATGGTCTTGATCAGTCCTCTTTCTTTCAGGATCTTTCCCATCTTGCCAACGTCAAGGATTGAGCTGGGAATTTCCTGCCCCTGCAATGCCGTTTTCAAATCAGCAAAAAAAGCCTCTTTTTCCAAAAAACAGGCGCCAAGAGCAAAGCCACAGAGACAGCAGACAATAAGGCCATAGGATCTCATTCTTCCACCATTTCCCAACAGGCCTAAATTGCTCCCTGTTTATTATAGAACATATTTGCCCCGATCGAACCAACCCCATCGTGCTGTCCGTTTTTCAGCTTAGCCTGCAATTGCAGAAAAGCTTCCTGCTCCATCCGGATAAAGTTATAAGAAATAACCGTCTCGCCATTATTATCTGTAATACTGTCAATCCGTCCTTGTGGGATCTCCTCTTTCAGTGTCTGGAAAATAAAGCTGCTCTTTTCCTGAAAGTCATCTGAGGCCAAGGTCAGAATAATGATGCCATCATTCATTGCGCCTTTAAAAATCCGCTGAAAATACTGCATTCCCAGCAGGGCAATCACGCAAACAATCAATAAGATCGCCAAAAACGAGAGATTAAAGGTGGAACAGCAAAGGGATGAGGCAACAACCAGCATGATAAAGCCGATCTCTTCAGGCTCTTTAATAGGGGTACGAAAACGAACAATGGACAAGGCCCCAAGCAAGCCCAGGGAGAGGGGCAGGGAGAACTGAATACTGATAAAAATAGCTGTAATAGAGATGCCGATGAGTGGAAAGGCCCGATGCACCTGACTGCCCGTTGCCCGTACACTGTAAAACCTTGTGTATAAAAACGAAATAAAGACAGAGCTGAGCAACGAAATCAGCATTAAAAATAAGAACGGCAAAAAACCTACCTGTTCCATTCTATTGCTGCCAAAACCGGAAAGGGATGTGAGTAACTCTTCCACGTATGTCTCCTTATTATTTATTCATCCTTTCGCCCTTACAGCGGGGAATACTCTTTTTTAAAAAAACAACCCTGTTAATAATGCATAGCAGCTGCCGTATTTTGAAAAAGCCTGTTTACGACAGCCAAGGGCTGTAAGTTGGTGCAGACTACCTGGCAAATCAGCAATATGACCCTTTACCTCAACAACTCCGGTATTGAGAACAGCCTGGGGCTTGGCAGAGGTCAACATTTGACCATTCACCCGTGGGGCCTGGATATCATAATCAATACATACCCGGCAACGGGTGTTTGGCTCAAGAAACCTGCGTCGTTTGTACTGTATTTGAAAGGCCGGGTAAAGCGAGAAGGGAATCCTGGCCCCCTTTTTCCGGGCCTGTTGTTGTAATTCCAGCAAATCAGGGTCGCTTAATGGTTTAGCAGCAAGTTCCTTGCCCGTATATCTGCTTGCAAAACGCATCTTTTCACGGGTGGCTCCGATCTTGTACTTAACCTCCACAAAAGAACAATCAGGAGGGGATTCGTTTACCCTGTTTTCACCAAACACATCATGCCCAATCCCTTCATACCAACGAACCCTGAATTTGGTCTTATAATAATCGCTATTAAATTTTTCATAGAGAAGCAACCAATCCTTGGTATCATAATAAATACTTGAGATAATCCCTGTTGGAAAATTCGGGTCTGGCAGACAACGTAGTTGTAACCAGCGAATCAGGGTCGGGGCCTGGATATTATGAAAAACAAACTTGGTTTCATGCTCGGGTTGAGGGCTTCTTTTGGTGGGGTCTTGTTTCGTCATCATCATACAGAACGTGCAAAAAAAAAATCTACTCACCTTAATGAGCAACACCCTTCACTGTCAGAGAACGAAGGAGATAGTTACCCGCCTTTTTGCCAGGATCAATACGCAACAAACCACGAACATCTGGATGAGGTAAGCGCAAGAGCAACCGGTTTTTTCCTTTATGTATTTTCTGCTCCACCACTTGTTGTGGTGCTATATCCCTGGTATTTTCTCCAATGGTAAAATACAAGGCAAAGGTAGTGTTCTGTGGAGCATCTACTTCAACTTCAACCAAATAGCGTTCAGGCTTTTCCGGGGGCGTGAACGGAAGCACAAAAAACGGATCGTTACCGTGCGCATGGATCAGCAATCCATCAGCATGGCGTTCCAAACTGACATGGTTACGCAAGGAGATCCTTTGTAAATCCAATGACCCGTCTATACGCATACGTACTGTCTCGGACGCCGCATATTGCTCCTCAAGCACTTTAGTCGTCCATTCAGCCGGATTCGGGGCAAGTGCTCTGCCGAGATTCCTCGCTACCCATATTTCGATAACAATGTCGGGTCGCTCTCCGACTATCAACTTCTGCAGCTTATCAAGCTTAATCTGTCGAGAATAAATAACACGTTTGAAGCGTTCGTTAAAGTATCGTTGAAGAGGAATACCGAAGGAATCATGCACAATAAGAGCTGTCAAAGTCTTATCCAGACAGCCATTTTCAGTGGGTAGTCTCGAAGCAGAAATATCAGCTTCCTGCAAATACTGCGAGGTCGGGGAGGGATGAGTATTTTTTTTCTCAGCGCAGGGTTTCTTTATCTTAAAAACATCAACCTGTTCCGTCACTTCTCCTTCCTGATGCATAAGCCGAGCCAAATCACCTGAAAACGTTACATTCTCCCGCTCAATCTCTTTCTCAATCACAGATGCACTCTCTTCAGGAAACCAATCAGAACATCGCTTCATAATCTGATTAAAAGCCAGCAAGGCTCCGGCATTACTCCAATGGGTATCGGTTTTAAAATAAAGCCGCTCTGCCTGTTTATTGTCTCGTAATACGGGATAAAGATTTATAAAATCCTCAAAAAAAATCTCTCGCTCTAAAAAAGCGGTAAATTGCTCGTAAAAATTCATTCCTCTGACACCTTGCACTCTGTCAGGGAGATATTCATCATAGAGAAAAATTTTATTAGGAACCGGAACAAAAAGATATCTCACGCCAAAACTGGCAAGCCAATTCCGCCGGTCAATCAGTGTTGCAGCATGTTGTTCAAGGGAGATCTGATCAATATGCTCCATCCGGCTAAAATCATCAAACACCCCTTCGCCAATATAAAAAAACCAGCCTTCCTTTCCTTTAAGAACAAAATCAGAAGGTGATACATGAAAAATCTTCAAAGAAAGAAGGTTATATAATCTGATGAGGTTATCACGCAACCCGAAATGATCCCTGTAAAATGCATCAAATTTCTTCGGAAATTCAGTCAATCCGGTCATGGTCGGAACTATCTCGGGAAAAACAGCAAGCTTTCGTTTTTCCGCTTCTGAAATTTCCTTACGCGGGCCTACCATAAACAGACAAAAGGGCAAGAGGAGAAAAAGCAAAAAAATGCCAGAAACTGCTGCCGGATAAACTCGTCTCGTAAAGCTCATGATCTTAGAATCTAAAATAGATAAAAGGATTATACGCTCCAACAGAAATTGATCCGGCTGAAAGCAACAAAACCGTCAAGATGAAACCCAGCTTTACAACCTGCACAGATACGGCGGCAAGGTATTTTTCTTGCATCCAAGCCCTCCAGTATGTCCGCAGCCAGGGATACAACGGGAGACTGAGCAGAATACCGGCTACAAATGAACAGATAAATAACGCATTACAGTCCATACTGATGCGAGGATGCATCCTCTCTGCTCCCGACAAACCATACATAACAGAGAAATAAGAACCTGCCTCTGTTAATTGCTCGAGGCGAAAAAATACCCAGCCATTGATCACCACCAGCAGGGTATAACAATGCTGCCCAATCGGATGCATACCGGTTACGATCCGGCCCCAACACCCCCGTTCTGCAACCAGAAAAAAACCGTACATCAGGCCCCAAAGGATGAAATTCCAACTCGCACCATGCCAAAGACCGCAAAGCAAGAAAACTAATAACAAATTCAAAGCCGTCCGCAAACTGCCGTGTCGGTTGCCCCCTAAGGGAATATAAAGGTAATCCCTGAACCAGGTTGATAAAGAAATATGCCAGCGCCGCCAAAATTCACGAATAGACCGACTGATATAGGGATAATTAAAATTCTCCAGAAAGTGAAACCCGAACATGCGCCCAAGGCCGATGGCCATGTCTGAATATCCTGAAAAATCAAAATAAATCTGCAAGGTATAACAGACAACACCCAGCCAGGCCGTGCCGGTTGAAAGCAGATGCATTTGCATACCGAAAATATGATCCGCCATCAAGCCCATGGGATTGGCGATCAGGACTTTTTTTCCTAAACCGAAAATAAATCGTTCTGTGCCACAGGCAAAATCATGCAGACCAACTGTACGTTTTTTTATATGCTCCGCAATATCACGGTAGCGAACAATAGGCCCAGCAATGAGTTGGGGAAAAAGAGAGATATACAGCCCGAGATAGAGCGGATTTTTTTGCGCCCTGCATTTCCGACGGTACAGATCAACAAGATAGGACATCGCTTGAAAGGTAAAAAAGGAAATACCTATAGGAAGATGCACATCGCTGAGATGGATAAGAGGTATATCAAGCTGGCCGAGTAACATATTAAGGTTATCCACGGCAAAATTTGCATACTTGAAAAAGCCGAGCATACCAAGGTTGGCAGTAAGAGCGGCTGCCAGTAAGATCTTGCCGGATCTGCTTCTTTGTCTCCCTACTCGGTCCAAAAGAAGGCCAAAGATATAATTCATCGCAATAGAGGCAAGCATGACAAAGACGAAGAGCTGCTCACCCCAGAAATAAAAGACAAGACTGGATAAAAGCAAAAACAGATTACGTCCTTTCCTGCCGACACAGAGATAACCGACCAGGACAACCGGCAGAAAAAGAAAAAGAAAGGTAACAGAGCTGAAAACCATCTCTGTTAACCTGAGATGTTGGTTGAAGGATGGATAAACCGCCTGTATACCTCATGAAGAACCTGCCCCACAACAGCTGAGGAATACTGACTCTGAACCTGTTCCCGCCCCTGCTCTCCCCGTCTGCTGGCCTGCGCTCCATCAGCAAGGGCTGCTTCTATGCCAGTCGCCAATCCCTGCCCATCACAGGAAGGTGCATAATAGCCAGCTTCGCTCAACATTTTTCGGTTGTTTTCTGTGGCGAAACAGACCACCGGTAATCCGGCAGCCATATAATGGAGCAGCTTCCCGCTGGCCTCCCCGGAATCTGCCTCCTTGGGTTCCAGGGCAAGATCACCTACGGCCAACCAGTCGCTCAGATCACAATAGGCCACCTGACCCGGCAGCAGACAGGATGACTCCAGCTTATGCTGGCGGATGTACGCTTCTGCAGGTTCCAGGGGGTAACCGACCAGGACAAAAAAAAGATCGTCACGGTGAGCACAAAGAATCCTCATGGCTTCCAGGATATGCTGCATCCCTTTTCCCGGTAATAAAGAGCCAGTATACAGGATTACCTGCTTTCCCTGGGGAATCAGCCCCTGAAAACGAACAGACCGGAGTTGCTCTGATGCAGAGGTCTGAAAAAAAGCATCAGGAACAATATCCTGCAGCAACTGAATCTTCTCCGTTGGCACTTGAAACTCCTTTTGCAGCACCTGACAGCTCTGTTGGGAAGAGCAGAAAAAGAAATCCGGCATCCGGCAGATAATCCCTTCAACAGCACGAAAAAACTTCAAGAGAAAGGAGAAGCTATCAAAGGCCTTATAGGCAGCCAGTTCCCCGGAAAGACTGCCCTGCATATCCATCAGCACCTTGATCTTTCTCCGGAACAGACAGAGTTTCACAGCCCAGCCTATCAGGGCTCCTTCATGGAGGTGGCAATGGAGCAGAGAGGGGCGTTCCTGCCACGTTGTTTTCAGAACGAGAAAGAAGAGTAAAAAATCGGCCAGAAAACGAAAGGGCGAATAACCCGCATCCAATTTGGTATAACCAGGCACTGAAAGAATACGCCGGATATCCATCCCCTCCACATCATTGCCATGATGGTAGGTACAGATAATGATCCGGTACGGATACGAAGCCAGGGCCTCCACCTCGTTACGGATCCGGATATGGCAACCCCGGTCGGCAAAAAACGGGGTGGGAGCAATGTGCAGCACAGTTTTATGCTGCTCAAGGTTCTGATTACTCATCCTCACACACTCTGCTCATTCTGCTCACTCTGTACTACGTTGCCCGTCATTATCTCCATACTCATAACGGGCAAGCACCTTGCTCTTTTCTTCGTGCTTCTGGTCCTCACTCCACCCGAGTTCAGCAGCCATCAGGCCGGCAGCTTGTTCCAAGGTTATCTCATCGGGCTGGCCAATGGTTCCGGCACCGGTACGGCGAAAAAAAACATCATCCAGATGCATTGCCATTTCCTCTTGCACAGCGTAGAACACCTCCACCGCAAGGGTAGAAAGTTTGGAAGAAAGAGGTTGCAGGAGTTCAGGACGACCAACGGCCAGATTCATCATTCGATCAATCTCTGTCCCATGATAACGGATCAGATGCTCTACAGTCTCAGCGGAAAGCAGATCCTTATATTGTGCCTGTTTCTCTTCAATAAAAGCAGGTAGGTCAGCAATAGTTCCCTCCAACAGGGGCGTTGCAACTGTACCGCAGGGCTTCTTCTGCTCGCTGAACTTTTGTGCAGCCAAATCAACAGTCTTTTCCGCCACATTCCTGGCCGTGGTGAATTTAGCACCCAAAGAGGTAATGAGCCTTGGCGTCTTGTCTGTAGCTTCATGATCCACCAGCTGGTACTCACCGGTTCCCTGATATTTATCCTCTTCAATATTACGCACTATAAGAGGATACAAGCCAGTATAGGCATAATGGACATCCTGTCGGGTGAGATGCAAATCCGGCAGGGCCTCGTTGATATCAACAAGAAAATCATCAATATCCTTTTGCGTCACCCTGACCTGATCAAAGGTTCCTTTGAAGGGTACGTTGGTGGTGCCGATGAGAGAGCGGCCACGCCAAGGGATGATGAAAAAATGCCGCCCGCCTCTGGTAACAAAACCCTCAGTTTTCTTACGGGTGGTCAGGGCTAAGGCGTATTCCGGATGGACCTGACGGGTCACCAGATGGACGCCTCGGGCAAAGCCGGTGAGTTCTTTCTTCATCCGAAGCTGGAGACCAGGCACGGAACGATTCAGGGCCTGGGTCGCCGGGCCTGCTGAGTTAATGGTCAGACGTGCTCGCAGGGAAAACTGCTCATCAGTCAGGGCGTCACGTACAACTACGCCCTCAATCCGACCAGCCGAACTCAGATACTGTTCAGCCTCCACATAATTTGCCATCCTTGCACCATTGCTGACCGCAGTCTTGAGAAAAGCCAGGGTCATCCGCTCAGAGCTGTGCATATGTGATTCAAAGAGCACCTGGGCACCGCTTAACCGCTCTATACTGTTCAGCTGAGGAGCTGCGGCCAAGGCTTCTTCAACACCAAGAAATGGCCCCTGTGGTGGCTTTCTGGCCGGATTATCCAACAAATCCTTCAGCCCAAAATGACAAAGGCCGTAGAGCTTCATTGCTGTTTTGAGGGCCCAGGCCCCCTTGGTCAGACTCAAACCATGCTCTGTGGGAATCAAAAAGGGTTTCCAGCTGACAAGATGAGGCGCAAGCTGCTGAAAGATCATCTGCTCACGGCCAGATTCCCTCACCTTCCAGACCTGTCCCATGGGCAGATAGCGAATACCTCCATGCAGCAATTTTGAGGAAGCAGAGGAAGTAAAACCACCAAAATCCTGACGTTCGATCAAAGCTACGGAAAAACCACGCAAAGCCGCATCATGGGCAATACAGGCCCCGGTAATGCCGCCGCCGATCACCAGAATATCAAATTGTTCTTTCTTGAGCTGCTCAAGATGTTTTTTTCGCTGCATATTAAAATAATCAAATAATCACGCATAAATATTCGCAGGAAACTCAGGGCATATCTTTGACTCCGTAATCCTGCCTTTATAGCTAAAGAACTCCATGTCACCGTTCTCATCGCAGAACCATACTTCCTTTGCCCCTTTGGCAAGATACAGCTCTTTTTTTTCCGCCATCTCTCCTTTCATGTTTCCGGGTGAGATAATTTCAACACATATCTCCGGTGCCATACTATACGGTGTTGTAAAACCGTGTTGGGCGATAAACTCAGCGGAAGCCCAGGCAACGTCCGCTACTTTGACGTTTTTTGAGGTCTGAATACTGATTTCGGCAGAGACCTCGCCTTCTTTTGTGCATTGCATGAGCTTCAGAGCAATTTTCACCTGAAGATTGCCGTGCAGATTCGATGCCGGTGTCATCACAATTTTCCCCCACTCATCAAGTTCTATCTTAAACGGTATATTTTGCAGAGACGGGTGTTCGAGAACCTGATTCCATTCCATCTGTACCTCCTCTCTTCTGTAATCAGCGCAGTTTTTTACGCAGCTTGTATTTGATTGCCGAAAACAACAGACGCCCCTGTTCCCGCACACTGGGTTCAGCCTGACCCGCCAGTTCCCCTTGCACCTGCTCCAGCTCATCCCGCAGCTCTAACAGACGCTTTGTCCCTGCGGAGGCTATCATTCTTGATTCTCCGGGTAGGGCTGCCAGCATGTATTTCTGAATGACCTGTATATCCTGCTGCCGCCCAATAATCGCTGCCTCCCCAAGAGTATTGCCATCATGGATGCGGTAATAGAGGAGTTGTTCATCAGCTACATAATGCACCTGATCAGGAAAGGCCAGCATCATCCTGAAGATATAATCATAATCATGCAGGTAACGCAGAGAACAAAATTTGCCGACCCGATGTACAGCCTCTGCGATCATAAACAGATTTGATGTGGTTACCATTAAATTGCCCTTGAGAAAAGCTGTATACAGATCTTCGCAGGCAAAATACCAGTTCCGATTTTTATGATGCCAGCTATTCCAACCAAATTCCGGGTCTGTAAATACCGTACCTGCATCGCAGATGGGAATAACATCAGTAAATAAACAGGCCGCATTGCTTGCCTGCTGATGCGCCACAAGTTTTTCCAACCGATCTTTGGCATAGATATCATCGGAATTCAGGATCGCAATATACTCGCCTTGGGCCAGACTCATTCCCCGGTTAATGGTATTAAAAGCGTCCTGATTTTCCTGATAATAATACGATAAACGAGGATCTGTGTAGGCTTGAACAAGCTCCCCGGTTTTATCGGTGGACCCATCATCAACCACGATCAATTCCAGGTTTTCCCAGGTCTGGCTGAGCACGGAATCCACAGCCGCACCAATAAATTTTTCGTGATTATAAGCAGGGATAACAACGGAAATACGTTTCTTGTGTTCCATAAAACCTTTTCATGCTTGATTCCTATGGCCCCTCTGGAGAGAGACAAAAATTATACCAAGAGGATATTTTTTACGAAGAATAATCGGTTCGTGAAGGGAAAGCAAATTATTGCGAAACCAACAGGTATATTCCAGTTACTCTTCCTGGTACACAATATATTGCCACAGTAACAAAAAACACAACAAGACCTCTACCAGCACTTCTGAAATACACGGTTCCAAATCGGAGTTTGTTAAAATTTTCCATTCCTCTCCTTCATGTAAAAACAAACGATATCCTGCCGGGTAGCATAAAAGGCCTGCTGAAACGATACCTTGTTATCGCACAATCCAGGAGTTCTTCTTATTGACTTCGCAATGCGCTTCCTTTACTATTTACATGTACTCTCTGTTTTCAAAAAGCTGTGGAGCAGCTGAATGTCGTCAGAGACACCTGCCCCTTGACCTTGTCTTGTAACCAATATTTCTCTCATGAAACTTCTCATCGCTGACGACGAAATCTCAACCAGAACCCTCCTCAAAACCTGTGTCACAAAATGGGGATACACGGTTGTCGAGGCCAGGGATGGCTTAGAGGCGATGACCATTCTCCGCAGCCAGGACCCACCCAGAATAGCAGTACTGGACTGGATGATGCCTGGTCTTGACGGAGTGGAAATCTGCTCCCGTTTGCAGGATAACCCCAATGAACAGTTAACCTACACCATCCTTTTGACCTGTAAGTCAGATAAGGAGGATGCTGTCCACGCCCTTGATCAAGGTGCCCATGATTTCCTGAGCAAGCCTGTCCATGTTGGTGAACTGCAAAGTCGTATAGCGGTGGGCAAACGTCTGGTAGAGGCCAATGACCGTTTATTGGAGCTGGATCGTCTCAAAAATCGTTTTCTCCGTATGGCTGCCCATGATCTGAAAAACCCTTTGGGGTTTATCATCTCCATGTCAGAGCTGCTCTCTGATGAAAACTATCCCGAGGTACGCCGGGAACAGGACAAACATCTCCATGCTATCCGTGACTCAGCAGCCAGGATGCAGGGGTTAGTTAATGACCTCCTGAATGTGGCCCACAGCAAAGAAGAGGAAAAAGACTGATATGTGTTCATGCAAGTTTCATCAGCTCCGTGCTCAAATAACGTTCACCTGTATCGGGCAACATAACCACAATCCGTTTCCCCTGATTTTCTGCCCTGCCCCCTATTTTCAAGGCAGCAGCTGCTGCCGCACCGGAAGATATTCCGCAGAGAATCCCCTCTTGCCTGGCAAGACATCGGGCGGCCTGCATGGCCTCCTCATTTGTTACCTGCACAATTTCATCAAGCAGAGACTGATCCAGAATTTCCGGCACAAAACCGGCTCCAATCCCCTGAATCTTATGAGGCCCAGGCTGCCCACCAGACAGAACCGGTGAATCAACTGGTTCCACAGCCACCACCTGAATATCCGGATTCTGTTCTTTGAGAAAACGCCCTGCTCCAGTGATGGTACCTCCAGTCCCTACCCCGGCAACCAGAATATCCACGGTCCCGTCCGTCTGCTCCCAGGTCTCTGGCCCGGTTGTCCGCTGATGCATGGCTGGATTGGCTGGGTTGGCAAATTGATTGGGCATCCAGCTTGGCGCATGCTCTTCCAGCAGTTCTTCTGCCTGGCCAATAGCCCCTTTCATGCCTCCAGCCCCTGGTGTCAGGACTAATTCTGCCCCGAGATAGGCAAGGAGCTTCCGTCGTTCCACGCTCATGGTTTCCGGCATGGTCAGGATCAATCGATAGCCACGGGCAGCACAGACAAAGGCCAGCCCAATACCGGTATTCCCCGAGGTAGGCTCAATCACCGTGGTCTTGGGCGTGAGCAGACCGTCTTTCTCAGCAGTATCTACCATCGCCACAGCAATACGGTCCTTGACACTCCCCAAAGGGTTGGAGGATTCCAGCTTCGCCACGATCTCTGCTGCACAATTCGCCCCGATCCTGCCCAGACGCACCAAAGGGGTTTTGCCTACGCTCTCTGCCAGGTTTGCATAAATCTGCATCTTCCTTGCCTCCCTTTCTTCATGCCTTGTTGTCCCGCCCCCAAGGGGGCGAGACAGGCTTTATTCATTAAAAATAAGGACCGGACTAAAACCGTATCCACCCATATTATTATCACCAAAATGAACCTTATAGGCCTTTCGTCCTGCCTGATCCCGATCCACATGTCCTATTCGGGCCATAGGCACGGTTATAGTTTGCTCATTGTAACGGGCTGTCATAAAGCGCAGCTCAACGATCTTCTCCTGTCCATCATCGGTGATAAAGGTTGTATAATCCACTTTTTTCTGGGCAATATATTCGTCCAGCACCTCAGCCAGCTCATCAAGCACCCTCTCAGATGGACGCAAAAAAAGACGATGACCAGCAGCCCCCCATTTATGCTTCCACACATAGTCATCATAGGCCAGAATTCCCTGACGAAAGGAGGATGCGACCTCAGCGAGTTCATAACAGCTTGGGTTATAGAGATGATCCAAAGAGGGTGCCAGTCGCTTGGAGACGAGGAATTGTTTGATCGGGTGATTAATCAACTTTAATTCTTTATATGCTCTATCAAAACGGTATTGCCAGGATGAACCATCAGGATAATCTTCCAAAAACAAGGCATCAGCCAGGATGATCCGGCTGTACAAACGCCTGATCCGCACCGGCGCACCAGATGCATTCCGATAATACAGGCCTCTGTCCTGCTCGTAAAAATCCTCTACATCTACAATATCAATGGGGAGGCCAAGCTCTTTCTGGGTGGCATAAAACTCAAAATTGGTCTTTTGCTCCTGCACCTTTCGGTCTGTGAGCACAACAGGCTCGCCCTGTTCCCCGCCCAGCATGTTCCGATAGACGTTCAGGAAATCATCCCAAGTCACCTGCGGACCATCGGCAAAAAGAAAGGCATTCTCAATCTTCTCAATATCAGGCAGATGCTGCACAAGCATCCTGTTCAACAAAGCTGCACTGATAGGATAGGTAGCAACGGCCTGGGGCTCAATATTACGCAGACCATCATCGGTCACGGCCATATCAAAACTGCCCATGGAAAAACCACCGCCCTGCTCTATGGGTAACAGGTTCTCCTTTTGCGGGGCAAAACCATTGGGAGGCTGAAAAGCAGGCAGGCGATCGTTGGTTGCTTCCTGTTCAATCGCGGCGATGAATTGATTAAAACTCCGGGCCAGGGTTGCGCTGATGCCAACAAAATAATTGGCAAGCCGCATCCTGCCACCATTTTCCAGGCCGTTGCGAAAATGATATTTCCGGGAAAAGGTCTCTACCATCTCCTGATACACTGCATCCGGGATGCGTTGTAGAAAGACATCCTGCTGTCCAGTGCTGGCTTCAGCTGCTGAGGTTCGATTCTGTTCGAGTATGACTGACATAGTATTTCTGATAAGAGTATGCAAGGCGTGTAGGGGCGAATCCCTGTGTTCGCCCTGAATGTTCCCATGCAATAAATGGGCAGGCACAGGGACCTGCCCCTACGCTCCTGCCTGAAATTGTATTATTCAATTGCTGGCCAAGGCCAGCACCAAGGCAGTTAAGTTGCTCATATCCTCAAGACTGACCTGCTCATCAGTGGAATGAACATGGGTCATGCCGGAGGCAATAATGGCAGTGGGCAGACCAGCCCCATTAAAAATATTGGCATCACTGCCACCGCCAGCGATCTCATGCCCCATGGGAATACCGACCTGAGCTGCTGCTGCATCAAGCCGCTGAATCACCGCATCCTCAGCCGAGAGCTGCATAGCTGGAAAATCCTGCTTGACTTGAAAATCCAATTCCGGAACACCACGGGCCTCGCCTGTGGGATCACTCCATTCATCAATCACCTTGCAAAATGCCTGCTCAATCTCTGCGGTCAGGTTATCCAGTTTTTCCGGGGAATGACTGCGCACTTCACCCACAATCACCACCTCTTCGGCAACAATATTAGAGGCTGCCCCGCCATGAATGGTGCCGAAGTTAGCTGTGGTCTCTTCATCAATCCGGCCACAAGGAGCGGCTGCAAGGGCCTGCCCAGCTAATGTAATAGCATTAATGCCCTGTTCCGGACTTAAACCTGCGTGGGCTGCCATGCCTTTGACCTTAATACGAAGCCGATTTGAAGCAGGTGCTCCGACAATCACCCTGCCAAACCCGGTGGAATCCAGGGCATAGCCCATCCTGGCCTGGATATGGTTCGGGTTCAGGGCCTTGGCCCCGAGCAGACCGATCTCCTCGCAGGTGGTGAAGATAAACTCCATGGGCGCATGGGAAAGCGTATTCTCCCGCAACACAGTCAGGGCCTCAATCATGGCGGCAATCCCGGATTTATCATCACTGCCCAGAATGGTGTCGCCCAGGCTGGTGAAAATATCATCCTTGCGCACCACTTTGATGCCGATGCAGGGTTCCACCGTATCGAGGTGGCAATTGAAGAACAGCGGTTCCAGGTCTGGATCGCCTGCAAAACGGAAAATCAAATTGCCGCATTCCGAACCGGTTTGCGTGGCAGAATCATCTTCAAAGGGAGGGTCTGCACCAAGCTCGCAGAGTATTTCTGTGACCAGAGCAGCCATGCGCCCTTCCTTACGGGAGGGGCTGTCGGTTTCACAAAGGCGAATAAAGGTCTGGGCAAGCCGTTCCTGGTTGATCAGTTCGTGCTGCATTATTTTCTGTCCTTACAGGTTTTGCGCATCAGGGGCCAACGCACTTTGTTCGATTTCTCCGACATGACTGTAGGTCGTGATTTTGCCATCCTCGTACACCACCCAAACCTCTTGGGCACCTTTTGCCAGATAAAGATTTACTTTGCCCGAGATTTCTACTTTGGAGTTTGACGGGGAAACAATCTCAATGCATATTTCCGGGGCCTTGGGGTATGGGGTTTCGTAGGCAAAAGTGCGGATAAACTCATCTGAGGCCCAAGCCACATCAGCCACTTTGACGCCTTCCGAGGTTTGGATAGAGCACTCTGTGATAACCTCACCGTTGGGCAGTTTGTTGATGAGATTGGCTGCCATGCGGCCTTGAATGCGTCCGTGCTGATTAGACGCAGGACTCATCAGGATTTTGCCGAAGCGGTTCAGCTCAATCTTGAAGGGGAGATTCTGCAACAGGGGATTGCCTATGACTTCAGCCCATTCCATGATGTTGCTCCGTTTTTTCTTGTCTTCATCATATCGCCTCAAGCCAGCTTTACTCCGGTCGTATTATTCCACAGGAATCAAGGTCTGAAATCCTGCTTCGCTCACTAAATTTTCAAGAACAGTGTCTGCACTGACAAAAATTGTTGCCGAATCGCAGTATGTCTTAAAAAATGCCGTCTGCAAACTGTCCAGGGTTCTGAGTCCCCGATTCTCTGCTGTACTGCGAAGGAATTCCCAAGCTTCTGCGATAACCAAGGAGGAAAACTTGATTAACTGATACCTGCGATCAAGATCATCCTCAAACTTCTGCACCAGGGCTTCAAGAGTTTCCTGCGTGATGCCGTGTTCACGGTATTTACGATACACAGTCGATAACAGCTCGATTTTCGCAAGCTCTGAGATAAATAATGTATCCGAGCCGCGATAAAGTCCAAGCATCGTCTCTGTACCGATTTCCCGGTGATAAATTTTGACCAGCGCAGACGTGTCGAGATAATAGCTCTTCATAGACGATCCGCCCTCTCTTCAAGAGCCACTTCAGCCCACGAACCGGGACATGAGGCGGTCATCTCAAGGATTGTTTCTACAGAAGAGGTTTCAGGACGTTTGGCAATCCCTTTCATGGCCTGCAGCAGTTGAATCTGTTCATAAACAACGACCAGTTCATTCATGTTCATCGCATTTATTTCATTTACAATCTTTTCTTTCAATTTCGTCACGTCATCTCCTCTTTCGTTAAAGGCTGAAAGCAGGTCCAGAGTCGGTCTCTACCACGCTTCCTTACGGATTGCCTCCTGAGTAATATCTCTGTCCTGCCAGATTCCTGCCAAGGACATAAAATCTACACCACACTCTCCCTGTCCTTGCGCGCGAGCAAACAGGGGATTACCTATGACTTCAGCCCATTCCATGATGTTGCTCCGTGAGTGTTATATATGTACGGGTATATCACCCGACGCTTTGGCAACAGAGTAGATATTCCCTCAGGAGGTCCGGACAACTGTTTCAATGTGAGCCAACTCCTCTTGTATTCGGTGTTCGGTATGCCATAAATCATAGGCTTGCTGCATACGTAGCCAGAGGCCAGGACCGTTGCCGGAAAATTTGCCGATCCTCAAGGCCATTTCCGTTGTGACAGGATGGGTTCCTGCTAAAATACGGTGCAACTGCTGACGAGATACTCCGAGCCGACGAGCTGTTTCGCTAACAGAAAGACCGAGCGAGGGAAGCACATCCTCACGCAGGATTTCCCCCGGATGCACCGGCGGACGTTGCAATGGTCGTTGAACTGCATATTCTCCCATAATTTCACCTCAATGATATTGCACAAGATCAACCCGATATAAAGCGGAGCTTCACGGTGTCTGTGCCCAAGCAGAGCTTGAACACTAGAAAAAATAGGGAACATATTGACTATTTACGAAACAAATCAGTATGGGTACCTGTACGCTCAAAGATAATACTGTCTGACTGGTATTGATAAATAAGCAGCCAATCTGATTCAATGTGGCATTCCCGCCTCCCTTTCCAATTTCCGATGAGCCTATGATCCCGATGGATGGGATCAAGAGATTCTTCCGCAACCAGAGAGCGGATAATCAGCTTGATTTTATCCATATTCTTCCCGCGCTTCCGCATACGCTTGATGTCCCGTTCAAATTTTCGGGTATATACGGGAGTCAGCATCAGATACCGAGCTTTTTAAACATATCTTCAGCATCCTCGCAAACGACCAGATCGCATCCGGCATCTGTGTCGTCAAAAGTCTTGCGGGTAGACTCATTGGGCAATGCTACACTGAAAGGCAGACCCTTTCTTTGTTCCACCTGTTTATAAAACAGAGTAATAGCTTGGGTGGTAGTCAAGCCAAGTTGACGAAAAATATATTCCGCCCGATTTTTTAAGTCAGGCTCAATACGAGCCCGTACGCTTGCTGTTTTATTCATAGCGATTCTCCTTGTATTTCTCTGCATTGTAGCCCAATCGGAACGCAAGCTCAAGAGAAACGAAAAGGAAAGAAGCTGAAGAGGAAAGCCTTCTTACAAGCTTTCTTGCCCTTGGTGATGTCCCGGTGCGGATGTTCTGATAGGGTCTCCCCCTGTGCGGAATCATTCCGCAGGATCGCAGCGTCATCCTTTTCTTGTGCAGAACGATCCGTACCTATCGCAGGATCATGCAGCGGCGTTGCAGAACCACTCGTACCTGTTGCAGAATCGTTCCGAGGCAGGGAATCATGACGCTACGCAATATTTTTGTCATCATTCGGTAGTATCTCGTCATGATTCGACACAAATTGATCATCATTCACAAGAGGATGGTCATCATCCCCCAGTGACGCAGGGCGATCCCCTTGTGACGAGGCGTTATCCCTCTGTGACGCAAGACGATTCCCTTGTGACGAGGCATGATCTCCCAGTGACGCAAGGCAATCCCCTTGTGACGAAACATGATCCCCCGGTGACGCAGAACAATCCCCTTGTGACGAGGCATCATCCCTCGGTGACGCAGGACGACCCCCTTGTGACGAAGAATCATTCCCCGGTGACGGGACATGCTCGCCCTCATTCAAATATAGATTTTTCTATTTTTGCACGTTGAAAACCGGGTGCAGAGGGCAAGGCGAAAACTTCCCGGCTTCACTGCCCTTGGTTATGTCCCAGCCCATGTGTTCTGAAAGCGAGCGCACGGATTCCTCTTCCACTTATGCTGCGGGGCGGTGCAGGTTCAAGCCGGAGATGAAACGAAAATCTTTGACGTTCAACGTATACAGAGACAGATCATGCGACAGGGCAGTTGCCGCAATCAACGCATCCGGCAGGCTCAGTTTATGACTTAACGAATAGGTTTCCATGAGCTGAAGAAACCGGGTTGAAATTGGGATATCCAGAGGAAAACCGGTCAGCAGTGCAAGGTGTTGCTTGATGCGCTGTAACTCCGCTTTGTTCAAAGCACCGAAATACAGTTCGGCCTGGGTAATCGCGCTGATAGCCAGGCGGTTCGGGCCGATCTGGCGCAGCTCTTCTGTAATCTGCGGATTATTTTTGTAGAATTCGATCAGAATGTTGGTGTCACAGAGGATCATGTCTCCTGCCTCGGCCACGCTTCTTTACGGATTGCCTCCTGAGTAATATCTCTGTCCTGCCAGATTCCTGCCAAGGAAAAGAAATCATCCGGGGTATCCTGCTCAGAAGTTTCGCTTTGACCGGCCTGAACAGAATCAACAAAGTCCAACGCTGTCAGCAGATCAAGCAGCATTTTGGCCTTTTCTTTATCCCGTACTTGGACAACTATTTGTTCCATATCGTGTATCCTTGCTGCTGTTTTTGTTCGCGTTGCTGTTCCGTAACGATTTTATTATAGCACAGAAACAGTAAGGGCGAAAAATCTTTCGGCCCTAGGGCAACTTCCCGGCCTCGCTGCCTTTGGTGATGTCCCAGCCCATGTGTTCGGAAAGGGAACGCACGGTTTCGTCGATTTTGTCCGGGGGAATATTGGCTTCTTCTGCGGCTTTTTGGATGTGTTCGGCGGAGATTGGTTGACGAGGATTGAGATACCCGTAGTCAAACTCTACGTACTCTTGAAATACAACTTCACCAAAACGGGAAAACTCTTTGCCGTACAAAAGTGCAGCTGTGCCTTCTACTGGTGCTAGTTCTCTAATTAGCTGACGAGTTTCATCATCAGGCCAGTGCCTGACCAACAACGTCAATGCAGTGCTACGGACATCTTGATCCTCATCCTGATTAATACGTTCTTTGAGCAATTGAAGCCCCTTATCATCCTTCCAATGTGCAATCAATTGCTCCAGCGCACTCTTACGGATAGAGCCATCCTCGTCCTGTACAACGCGTTCACTAAGCAACTGAAGAGTATCGCTATCCGGCCAGTGTTTGACCATCTGCTCCAGTGCCGTATAACGGATAGAAATCCCTTCATCCTGCACAACACGTTCACGAAGCAGCTGGCGAGTTTCATCATCAGGCCAGTATTCACTTAATATCTTCACTCCGCTGTGGCGATTCTCCCAATTTTCATCCAAACAGAATTGGTTGACCAAAACTCGTTGTTGCAAAACATGTGCGAAAAAAACGACCGCCTCTTTATTATATGGTATATATCCTTTTGGCACGCTATATTTTACACATGTACTATCAAAATAAAACTTCGATTTCCCAGGCCATTCTGGCCCAACACTCTTAGTTGCAACAAGTAATTGTTTAGCGAAATATCCTGAATAACAAGATGTAAGAAGATCAGACACTGAAGCCATCTCTCTCCTCCCAGAAAGGAAACAATGGATCACCTTCAGCAGCAACTCCACTCCTATTTTCTCCTCAATAAGCTTTAGGTTTCGCACCTCACTCAAACACCAAACCGCCAGCACCAACTCCGGCAACGGCGTTTCCCCATCCCACGCCTCCATATCCACCTGCTCCGTTAAGTGCGCAATAATTTCCCCGGCAAACTGTTCATCAAGCTGCCCGCAGATCAGGCGCAGCACTTCCTGCCAGTCATCGTCCCGGCAATATTTATCATACAGAGCAAGCAGCTCCTCAAGGCTCAAGCTCTTTTTCTTTTCAAACTGGTGAACAAACTCGGTGGCGCAGAAGTATTCAAGAAAGGTGCGGTGGACAAAGGCATAGCTGTCACCGCCAAGAAAGCAGAGGATGAAATTCCGTTCCCGTAATTGCTTAACCAAGGCATTAGCCGCAGCACGGGCCTGATCAAAATGAAGATCTTCCCGCAAATAGGCTTCAATCAGCCCGGCGAGTCGTTCGCCCTGAATGATATTGGCAGCCCGGCCTTCCTCCTGCCCTTCAGCGGTCTGCATCGCCAGAGCCACCCGGCGCAGAATGGCGGACTTTGCCCGGAGGTCGATCTCTCCGCTGAGGCCGGGGAAATCCTGCAACGAGCGTTCTGTTTCCCATTGCTGAAGCAGTAGCTCCGCCGCCTTTTCATAGAGCAAGACCCGATCACGGGGTAATTCCTGATAACGGTTAATGATTGCCATCAAGGTAAGGAGAAGAGGATTACCCGCCAGCAGCTTGATAGGATTAGATTCCCTGATTGCTTTAGCCAGCCGTTCCCGCTTGCGCTGGGCCTCATTGATATCCGTAAAGGTGGTCTCATGCCAAAGAACCAGAAATTGCTCAACCTGCTCTTCATCCAAATCCTGGAGCATAAAGTCTTTAAATTCTGCATCCCGCAACCTCTGCGTCTTATACCCCACCACCCGAGAGGTCAGGATAATCCGGGTATCAGGGTAATCATTGCTGAAGCGATGGATATCATTGATGGCCTGCTCACGCTCCTTGGGATCAAAGATTTCATCCAGGCCATCCAGCAGGAGCACAACCCGGCCCGGTATTTTAAGCAAGGCATCAAGGGTCTGTTGATTAAGACGGTGCCAAGTACGGGCATGATGCAGATACGAGACAAAGCCCTTACCATTGGGGCAGTCCCACTGGTTGTAATCGCGCAGCTCGATGAGCAGAGGTAGGGGTGCAGTATAACGGCGGTTGGCGTCCTCATCTCGTGCCCATTCCAGGGCCAGGAAGCGGAGCAGAGAAGATTTGCCGGAACCGGGATCGCCGAGAATGACGAGCCGGGGCAGTTGCGGGTCAGCGCAGACCTCCAAGACCGGTCGCGGGGTCTGGTCAAAATAGGCCCGCCGCAGGTCGTGACGTTCGCGCTCCAGCAGCTCCAATTCGCGAGCATCGACCTCACCCTGCTGAATCAGGCGTTGCTGTTCTTCCTTGGGCAGCTCCAGCAACTGCGGTCGGTAGTTCTGACATTCCCGGATGGACTGGGGCACAAACACGTTCCAGAGGCGGACCGCATTATAGGCCGCGCCCTCGGTGTCCAAGCTATCCAGACCGAGGCTGGCAAAGCGTTCCACCAGAGCATCCGCGTATTTGTCCAGATCAAACTCTGGAGGTAGGTCACGTCCTTTCTGCCAATCCTCGCTGTCCTTGGCAGAACGCAGACGGGCAAAGGTTTCCCGCAGTTCCGCTGAATCATCTCGAATAGCCTCCACCTCGCGGCTGAAGCGTTTGCTGATTCGCTTCCAGGAAAAATCATTGGGCAGGGCCGGAGCATCAGGAGTATCCTGCCACGCTTTTACAAAAAGGGCCGGATCAAGATAATAGCCCGGCTCCAGAAATAAAGAACCGATGGCCTGCTGCACAACGTCCTGCTCCAAAAAGTCGGCAACGACATCACGCATCACCTCCAGCTCGCGGGTCTCCAGCTCCGCATCCAGCAATTCATCTTCCAGCAGCTTGAGCAGCTCTTTCACTGCGAGACCGGTTGCCTTGGTCAGCGGCTTGCGGTTCAGGGGCGATAATACACTGCCGAAGCATTTACCGACATAGCTTTTAGCCGCATCCTTCGCCACACCCTGAGCAATATTTTCCAAAACCGGGCCAAAAACCGACCATGCTGCTGTAGCACCCCAGCTTATAAGCACTCCTTCAATCATACCGCCTCAGCGAGCAGCACCACTGCATGGGCAGTAATCCCCTCGCCCCGCCCGGTATAACCCATCTTCTCTGTGGTGGTGGCCTTGATATTGATCTGCTCCGGTGAGACTCCGCAAACAGCGGCAAGATTGCTTTGCATGGTCGCCAAGTGGGGAGCAAGTTTAGGCTGCTGGCAGACCACCGTGATATCCGCGTTCTCCAGGTGCATCTTTTTCGCCCTGACCAGTTCCATGACCCGTTCAAGCAGCTTGAGGCTGTCCGCGCCCCGGTACTGCTCATCCGTATCCGGGAAATGTCGCCCGATATCCCCTGCCCCCAAGGCACCGAGCAGGGCATCCATCAGGGCATGAACCAGGACATCCGCATCCGAGTGACCGACCAGCCCTAGCTCGTAGGGAATCTCCACCCCGCCGAGAATCAGTTTCCTTCCTTTTGTCAATCGATGGGCATCAAAACCGTGTCCGATCCGCATAGCGTCCTCTTCTTTCCCTACCCCTTCCGAAGCAGAGCGGCTGCGATCTTCAGATCATCCGGCCGGGTAATTTTAATATTTTCCTCACTGCCCATCACCACACTCACTGAAACCCCGGCGTGTTCCAGCAGAGACGCCTCATCTGTGCCAATAAAACCAGTGGCTGCAGCATACTCATAGGCCCGTTCCAGCAAATGGAGATCCATTGCCTGGGGAGTCTGGGCCTGCCAGAGTCGGGAGCGATCCACAGTGCCAACAATCTCTGTGCAACCCTCATCAACCTCTTTCAGGGTATCCTTGACCGGAAGCGCTGCAATTACAGCCCCATGCTCCTCAATACCTGCAAGGCATCTATCAATAATCTCCCCTTTGACCAGAGGCCGTGCCCCATCATGGACAAAAATCCGCTCAATAGAAGCAGGCAGGGCTTTGATCCCGTTCTGGACCGAGTGCTGACGGGTGTCGCCCCCAGCCACATATATAATCCTGCTCTGTTCCTCTTTGCTCAGAAAAGGAATAAGTTGATCTTTGCCGGTTTCAAGATGTACAGGAGGAAGGATCAACATAATCAGGTCAATGGCCGGGTGGGCAAGAAAAACCCGCAGGGTGCGAACCAGGACAGGCTCGCCAGCCAGTTCAAGAAATTGTTTCGGGATCCCAGCTCCCATCCGGGTTCCCAAACCTGCTGCCGGGATAATGGCAGCCACGGAGTGTGTTGTCGTATCAATCATATTTGTTCACCATAGCGTGCTGAAGTTTAATCATACTATAGTACTGCGAACGAAGAATGATAGCAAAATATAATTCGGAACAAAGCATTATTGACAGCAGAGAGCTTCCCGGCTACTATTGGCAGAGAGAAATGATGTTACAATTCATTCAACTTCTGTACAAAAAGGAGAACAAGAGACATGCGTACCCCAAAATTGACCTTCCTTGCCCTGAGTTGTGCTGCCTCCTTAGCTCTTGCCCAAACCGCAACAGCCAGAGAATTTGCCGAGATCTATATAGATTGTGGACTCGGCGCAATCATCGCACCCCGCACCCCGGTAGTGGCTGCTATCACCAACGTCACCTTTGATTTGGGAACCACTGCTATTTCCTCCAACATCTCATCTCCTGAGACCTGCTCAGGTGGACAGGCCCGTATGGCCACTTTTGTCCATGATGCCTATGAGTCTCTGGAAGTTGAGCTGGCAGCCGGAGAAGGCAAATACCTTGATTCATTGACTGCGCTGGCAGGGGTTGAACAGGAAGAGAAAACAGCCTTTGTGGAAGACGTTCGCAAGCAGTTTGCCCATTCTGTTGCAGCTGCTGATTATACCCAACAGACCCTCTTTACCAAGGCTGAAAACCTGTACAATATTCTTCACAAGGAAATGGAAAACCGGAGCTGATCAGCCTATGCCAGGTATACGCTGTATGCGTGCGTCGGCGTATACCTGCCGCCAGCCCCATCCCCTCCTCTCCAGCCCCCGCAAAGCCCTCTTTTTCATCCACCCGTGTATTACCTGCGCCCTATTATGGATGCTCTGGGGACTTGCTCCAGAATCAGGCTGGGCACATCATTCAGATATCAAGCCCCCTGTCAACTTCTCACCGGATCAGGTACAAGCACTTGCTCATAATCCGGTTTGGCTCAAACTCCTCCATTATAAAGATGGTCAGGATGAGCAGAGCGAGGTATTAACCAAAGAGTTTTTTCTTTCCCAAAACGGCAAGCAAGATCCTGCGGCAGAACTCCATGCTACCCTGGCTGCCTATTCCCAACCCTGGTCAGCGGATGACAACACTCATGCCCGCTGTCGTTTCCCTGCCCGCTATTTCTGGCTTTCACAGCATGTTTCCCTGCCAGAGTATACACCGCAACCATCGCAATGTACCCGCTTGAGCAAATGGTCTTTACCTGGGCAGGTTACCTCAACCAGTCTCTTTCTGGTCAGTGGCTATCTCGGCAACCCAGCCTCTGTCTTTGGCCACACCTTATTAAAGTTCAACACAGACAGCCACGATGATCAGGCTGGACTCTTTGATCTCACTGTTAATTACGGTGCCCTGGTTCCAGAGAACGAGTCGACCTTACGCTATATTATCTACGGTATTGGCGGCGGCTATCAGGCAGGATTTTCAGATCGATATTTTTACACGCAGGATCTGGTCTATTCCCGAACAGAATTCCGCGATATCTGGGATTATCAATTACGTCTGTCAGATGACCAGCAACAGCTGTTGATTTTTCACCTCTGGGAAATCCTGGGCAAAAAATTTACCTATTATTTCTTTCATAAAAACTGCGCAGCCCGCCTTGCTGAACTCCTGGAACTGATTCTGGAGGAACCACTGCTGGATAATGCACGCCTCTGGTATGCCCCGGTTGAAATCTTTCATCATTTTGAAGAAATAGATCGTAGCAGGCAGGAGGTTGGTAAAAAAGGACTCATTCAATCTATCCGCTTTATCCCTTCGGTTGAGAGTACCCTCTACTATCGCTTTGACCAGCTGGGAAAAGACGAAAAAGAAGCTGTACAGACGGTGATAGAGAAAGGAACAGGAACTCTTCAGGAATCCCTGAAACAAATCGATGTTGAACAACAACCAGCAGTGCTAGATACCCTGCTGGCCTATTTCAATTATCGGCTCGTTGAGGAGGCACCCAATCCTGCAGAAGAAATCCTGCAAAGTAAAAAGGATCTGCTCCTTGCCCGACTTGGTCTGCCACCCCGGACAACTCCCTTGGAACAACCTCCTGAACTGGCATCGCCAGCCAAGGGAAACCCTCCTTTGCTCACAGGATTGGGCATAGGTCATAATAAAATCCGCAACAGTTATGTACGCCTTCATTTGGCCCCGTTTACCCAGGAAAGTGTGGGCCGCAACAGCTTGGGCGGCGACGAATTAACAGTACTGGATACCGTGGTAGGAATCGGAGAAGAGGATTTTTTTGTGGATCGTTTTGATCTGCTCAGGATCAGGAAACTCAAAACCAATCATGCACTCATCCATGAAAAGAATCCCTGGTCATGGCAACTTCGGGCAGGAATGGAATCTGTTGAAGAGGATGGTGTTGCTGAACAGGACTTCTTTTTTCGTTTTGGCGCAGGCCGGGCCCGAAAATTTGGCAACGACATTACTGCCTATGCCCTGCTTGAGGTCTCAGCCCATACTGAGCAACCCCATGCCCGCCTCTTTCCCCATATCGGGGTTCTGACAGATTTTGGTCGGATCAAATCCCGGATCTACGGAGGAGCCAGCCTCAGTTATCAGGATCATCTTGAGGCTATGTATGGAATAGAACTTCAGTACCATATCTCAGCACGCTCCGCCCTCTCCCTGCTGGGGGAAAAGGACACAATCGCTGTTGAACTCAAATGGTATTGGTAGGAATAACTTCCATCCCTCCCCCTTGGGGGAGGGACAACAAAACACGAAGATTGGGCGACTCCAAGGAGTCACCCAAGACTTTCATATAAAAAAACAGGGCAGACTATAAGCCGAATTCTGTTCCTGCCAAAGCAGGCCATGATCATTTAACTGGGATGCCGGTTGCCCGGCACCTCGTGCAACCTACCCGGAAACATCGGACGAGCCGCCCTCAAACGTTTCCCTATTTGGTTTTGCACCCGGTGGGGTTTACCCTGCCCTTTATGTCGCCATAAAGGCGGTGAGCTCTTACCTCACCATTTCAACCTTACCTGTGAACAACTGCGTCGTTCCATCGGCGGTGTCTTTTCTGTGGCACTTTCCTCCGGTTACCCGGAGTTCCCGTTAGGAACCACCGTGCCCTGCGGTGTTCGGACTTTCCTCACCGGCTTAACGCCGGAGCGACCATGCGTCCGCCCTGAAACTGTTTATATCTCTCTATCGTAGTCCTATTAAAAGCCAGGCTTCTTCTGGGTAAAGGCAGCAGCTTTCCGGGTTGCAGGGAGAAAATTTCTGGAAAAAGCCAGAAGCGTTCTGGCTTCAGCCCTCAAGCCTCCTCAAAGATACAAGAGAATTCCTTACTTGGTAAGGAATCAGGCTACCTTATTATCAATGCCCTGATTCGCCAAGGCATCAGCACGCTTATTCTGCTCCCGAGGCACATGGGCAACCGACCAGTTCTCTATCCTGGTCAGCAACTCCTTCACCTCAAAAAAAAGAGGCTTTAAAGTCGGATGCTTCACCTTATACTGCCCCTGCAACTGCCGGACAATCAATTGAGAATCAAGAAAGATCTCCAATTTGCCACAACCCAGCTCAAGGGCCGACTGCAAACCAAGCAGCAAGGCCTTGTACTCGGCCACATTATTGGTACATTGACCAAGATAAAGCGAACGGGCCGCAAGCTCCTGACCATTGCTCTCCAAAAGCACACTCCCGGCCCCGGCTTCTCCGGGATTGCCACGGGAAGCACCATCCGTAAAGAGCTTACAGGCTAAACCGGAACCAGAAGCCTGCTCAGGAAACAGACTTTGCTGCTGAACAGAAGGAGCTGGAGAGGACGTAATTATAACCGGGCTGACTGTCTTCTGCTGACCACACAAAACAGCACGTATATCAGCAAGAGCATACTCCGGGAACAACTTTGCCAGGACAGCATCTGACAGACGCTCCCCAAGAACGGCAGCAAGAGCCGCCTGATCCAAACAGGACTCAGGCATCAACTTCTTCTGTTTCAGGTAAATAATACAGGGTACGCTGACAGGTTGGGCAGGAAAAAATATCCTCTCCCAAACGGATATCGTTATACTTCTGCGGTGGGATAGTCATAAAACAGCCCTGACACACAGCATCAATAACCCGGACAACAGCAAGTCCTTCCCGTTTTTTGAGCAATTTATCATATCGCTTCATCAGCGAAGAAGGAACATTCCTGGCCATCTTATCGCGTTGTTCCTGCACAGCTAATCGCTTATTATTCAATTCATCAACTGCTTTTTCAACCTTCGCAGCCTCCTCAGCAAGTAACTCCCGTTCTCCAGTGCAGAGGTTTTCCAATTCTTTTGCCTTGGCTTCTTCTGCCTCGACCTGCTCCATCACCTGAAGCAACTCTTCCTCAGTATCCTTGATCGTTTTTTTGGCATCTTCAATCTCTTTGAGCAAGGCCTGATGCTCCCGGCTGGTCTGCACCTGCATCATTTTACTCTGGCGATCCTTAATGCGCTCAGCAGCATCCTCACTACCGTTCTTGATATCACGTTGGCTCTGCTTCAGCTCCGCTGCTTTTTCCTTGCACTGCCCGGCAAGGACTTCTTTTTCGGCAATGGCCTGCTCACGCGCTGTCAACTCCTGTTTCTTTTCTTCAATTTTCCGATCAAATCCAGAAAGTTCTGTATCAAGTTCCTGCAGGGCTATAAGCACGCTGATATCTTCTTTCAAGGCAAACTCCTCATGTATCAAGCCTGACCGTTAACAACGGCCAGTATGTTAAATATTGAAAATAGTCTCAAAAATATATAGAAAGGTCTTATTTGCATTCTTCTTTAGCAGGCCTTTCCTGCTGCCAGGCGTAAAGGTGGTTCCTGGTACGCACAACGCACCGACACCTCCAGACCCGAGGCATCCAGCCTCTTAACAAGCACATCTCGTAATCCTTTCATTGCTGGATATTCAGTGGCAAAATGACCGGCATCAATCAGCCAGAACCCAGCTTCTTCAGCCCAACGGGCAATATCATGTTTCACCTCAGAGGTGATAAACACATCTGCTCCGCCCCTCAAGGCTGTTGCAGAAACATCAGAGCAGGATCCGCCACAAACAGCGACCTTATGTATTTTATCAGGCCGTGGCCCTGCTTCCAGTAACCAGGGAGGAGATATGGCGCGATCAAGCTGCTCCAAAAAACATTCCGGGGTAAGAGGTGCTGATAACATCCCTATACGGCCTAAGCCGGTCTTTTGCCCACAACCTTCAGTGGTGTCAGGTAACAGAGGAACCGCGTCCTGAAGGGCAAGTAATTGCGCCAACACATCATTCACTCCACCACAGGCCGCATCCAGATTGGTATGACAACCAATGACATGAAGCCCTGCCTGCACAGCTGCAAAAAGAAATTTTTCTGTTGGACGATCTGAACGAAGGCTTTTCAACGGACGGAAAAGAGCTGGGTGGTGGGTGATAATAAGTTCGGCATTGCATTGCTCAGCCTCGGCAAGCAAGGCTGTGGTTGGATCCAGAGCAAGAAGAATTGAGCTGACCTGTCCTTCAGGGGTACCAACAAGCAGACCAACATTATCCCAGGACTGGGCAAGGTCAAGAGGAGCGATCTCCTGAAGAATATCAAATATATTCTGAACTTTTACCACAATAAAAAGAAAAAGAGGCACAGCCCGTAAAGGGTGTACCTCTTATATTGACGTTTGTTCATTATTGCCTTGTACGATAAATTTCCTATACAGGCAGATTTTTTTACGTAAGCTCTGAAGACTCAAAAGACGAAAAAAGAATAAGATTATCAAAAAGCGTTGAGCCTCTGCTCAATCACCTGTTGTTCTGTGTAATAGTTTCAATGAAAACTGGTGGGCCTACTTGGACTCGAACCAAGGACCTATCGGTTATGAGCCGATGGCTCTAGCCAGCTGAGCTATAGGCCCCCAATTATCACAAAGGGAATATAATACCAGCGACGTTTTTTTGGTCAAGAAAAAAGGAGCACGATTGCAAAAAAACGGAACAATTAGATCAAAAGCCAAAAGGGAGCTACGTCAATTACCTGAGAAAATACTTTTTGTGCTCTCGACAAGCAATCCAGCCAACACACTCGGTGTCACAGCAGCAGCCATTGATTTTATTGCGTCACGGAGCGTCTTCTTGTTTGCAGGCTGCAAGTCTGATTTTTCAATATTCTCCAGAAGTCTTTCCAGAAGCCTATCTGCATCTGCTCCGTTGATATGAATATCTTGCCCGGCGATATTCACCGTTCCCGCAGCACCGTGTATATTAATTGTCTGCGAAACAGGCGGTGCCTCATCTTTTCTTTCCATAAACTCTCTTCCCTCCTTGGTGATTTTAATACCAGCTAACTCCAATGGCATTCCTGAGTTTTCGCATGTGTTATCTAAGATAAAGAAAGCTTCAACAAGCCGTCGCTGATGCAGCTCCATTAAAAAGTTAAGAAAATCCTGTTTCTCATCTTCTGCAATTGCAAAGTCGTTAACCTTTGATTGTCTCGGATAATTCTCAATTAACTTTTCCAACACGACGCGAGTCTTATATTCATCCATTACATAATCACCTTCAGGATCAGAAAGCCTCCGACCAAGAGCACAACAAAAGCGATTGACAGGAGATTAAAATAACGATCTATAAAACGCCGGGCCGGATCCCCCCATTTATGAAGAATCCAGGCCACCACAAAAAAGCGCAAGGCCCTGGATAAAATAGAAGCAATCAAGAAAACAGGCAGGTTGACCCGGGCCACACCAGCAGTAATGGTCACCAATTTATAGGGCAGCGGTGTCAAACCAAAGACAAAGACAATCCAGGCATTCCAATAATCATAAACCTGAAAGAGATATTCACCGCCTAAAGAACTCCCCATCCCGGTAATAAGATAGGAAGGCAGGGCAATATCCAGACGGCCATCCACCTCAGTCAGCTCCATATGGGCAACATGCTGAACAATCCATTGACCAATGGTTTCCCAGCCAAAGACACCTATTCCATAGCCAGCCAGCCCACCAATCACCGAGGATACGGTACACCAAAAGGCAAACTTATACCAACGGGTCGTTGCTCCAAGGACCAAGGCCACCAGCAGCACATCCGGCGGGATGGGGAAAAAGCTGGACTCAATAAACGCGATAATAATAAGGGCATGAAGACCATAGGGGCTATCTGCCCAGCTCAACATCCAATCGTACAGGCGACGTATCAGGCCAGGTTTTTTTTTCTTTTCAGTACGCTCTTCCTGTACCCCTTGCCCTTGCTCCTTACAGTCTTCCTTTATCTCCACCTGCTTTCTCACCTTACTCTCTCCAGCCATGTTCCCCTATCAGGTTGACAAAACGAACATGCCCGATAGATTGAATCCGAATTCTTCTGTTGCGCTTCTCCAGAAGCTGCAATTCCTGCTCTTCCTGCGTGCCCACCGGCATAACCATTCTACCTGGATCGGCCAGTTGTTCGATCAGAGGCTCAGGGATCTTCGGCCCACCTGCGGTGACCACAATTGCATCAAAGGGTGCCTGGTCAGGCCAGCCCACAGTGCCGTCATCAATACAGGAAATAATATTATAATAATGCAATTGATCAAAAACCTTTCGGGCCCGACCAAGCAGGGAATGAATTCGTTCAATCGTGTACACCCGCTTACAGAGCCGGGAAAGTACTGCTGCCTGATACCCTGAGCCTGTACCAATCTCCAATACCCGCTCATGCCCCTGAAGCCCAAGAGCCTGAGTCATTGTCGCAACAACAACAGGCTGAGAAATGGTCTGTTGAGAACCAATGGGCAGAGGGAAATCGCCATAAGCCCGGGCCTGCATGGCATCTTCAACAAACTGATGCCGAGGCACCTCAGTCATGGCACGCAACGTGGCATGATCCTCAATACCACGTTCAATAAGGGTCTCTTTCATCCGCTGCCGGTGCATGGCAAAAGAGGCAAGAGATCTTGCACTCACGGAAGCTGCTCCTCGCTCACAGCAGCAGCCCAGTCTTTATCCCCGGCCTTATGGATCAAAAAATCACAATCTATAACCGTATCACCATCCAGAATGACTAAAATCATTTCATAACTGCTCGGATCAAGCTGCTCGCCAATAAAGGGCAAGCCGCCCAAAAATCCTTTTCGCTCGTTATAATAGACATATTCTTCCATATTGGGAGAAAGGGTTCGACGCCTGTCAGGCTCTCCAAGGTAACGCACCACATCTTCTCGTGTGGATATACCCGGCTTTACCAAGGCAGCATCAGAGGCCAAATGACGAACCGGTTTTGAAGAACAGCCGACAAGGAACAAAAGAGCAGCAAAGAGCAAAAAAATAACGCGTTGCATTGTGGAAGGACTCCGCTCGAAAATTTACTGTAAAAGTCAGGGTAAAACATATAATCACCCATCTTGCCCATCCGGGGCAGGACAACAGCATCATATTCTACACCCAACACCATAAACCTTCAAGCTGTAGCTTATCCCTTCTCTCTACCAAGCCTATTTTTAGCTGCCCCCTACTATTTACTTGATCTTTGCCAAGGCATAATATAGGCTCCCAGCATCTGCAGGAACACATCTTCCAGGCCTTCTCAGTCGCTGGTTGCTTGCTTTTTTCCTCTAGAGATTTCCAGTTTAAATCTCTCAGGAAACAAACCCGTTATTGCCCTACTGAGACGGTAAGGAATTGAAGGTATAGTCCAAGGCCCTCTCAGATAAAATAATACCCTATGACAACTAAAACTATCCTCGCCCGCCTGTACAAGGTACTACATCCGTACAGGAAAAAGCTCATTATCTCAATGCTGGCAATGATTATTGTTGCAGGCTTTAATGCGGCTCAGGCCTATATGGTCAAACCCTTGCTTGATGAAATATTTTTACACAAGAAACGGGAATGGCTGCTCATACTCCCTCTTGCCTTGCTCGCTGTTTTTTTCATCAAAGGTATTTTTTATTTCCTTTACTCCTATCTTCTTGAATGGATTGGTCAATGCGTGATCAAAGATCTGCGCTGCAGGATTTACGGCCATCTCAATGACCTCTCTATGGGATTTTTCCATAAAAATTCCACTGGCGACTTAATTTCCAGAATCATGAATGATGTCAGTATGCTTCAAGGATCTGTCTCCCACGCCTTGATCCATCTGCTCCGGGATTTCTTTACCGTTTGCGGCCTGCTCGCTGTAATCTTTTATATGGACTGGCGTCTGGCTTTTGTTTCTTTAATTTTCATCCCTATGGCTGCGATTCCTATCGTGGTCTTTGGCAAAAAATTTCGGCGAATCAGCACCAACTATCAGCAGGGTATGGCTGAGGCCAGTGATTTCCTCAACGAGACCATCCGGGGAACCCGGATAGTCAAGGCCTTTTGTATGGAAGAGCAGGAAAAAAAGCTCTTTGGTAAAAAAATGCAGTACCTTTTCGATACCCTGATGACAGAAACCAAATTCCGAAGCCTTTCCCACCCCTTGATTGAATTCCTCGGCGGCATTGGAATGGCCTTGATCCTCTGGTTCGGGGGCATGCAGGTGCTGGCTGGAGATTCAACTCCAGGTACCTTTATGTCCTTTCTCACTGCGCTGGTTATGCTCTACGAGCCGGTCAAAGGGGTGAGTAAGATTAACTCCACCATCCAGTCCGGTATAGCTGCGGCTATTCGAATCTTCAACCTGCTTGATATTGAACCTGAAATCAAAGAAAAACCAGAAAGCAAGATACTCCCTCCTTTTCATGATACTATTGAGTTCAACAAGGTCAGCTTTGCCTATAATAAGGATGAGCCCGTGCTCCGGGACGTTCAGCTCAAGGTCACTCAGGGTGAAATCCTGGCTGTTGTTGGTCCTTCTGGCGGCGGTAAGACAACCCTGTCCAGCCTCATCCCCAGATTTCATGATGTCTGCCAGGGAGCCATACGTATTGATGGACAGGATATTCGAGATGTTAGCCTCCACTCCCTGCGGAGCCAGATTGCCCTGGTTACCCAACAGACCATCTTGTTTAACGATACAGTGCGCAATAATATCGGCTATGGCAGTCCAAACTGCACAGATGAAGACATTCACCAGGCTGCTGAGGCAGCCTTTGCCATGGAATTTATCAAAGACCTGCCCAAAGGTTTTGATACAGTAATCGGAGAATCCGGTACCCGTCTTTCTGGTGGACAACAACAGCGGGTGTCCATTGCCCGGGCTATTCTTAAAGACGCGCCTATCCTGGTGCTGGACGAAGCCACCTCTGCCCTGGACACTGAATCAGAACGCAAGGTGCAAAAGGCCCTGGATAATCTGATGAAAAACCGAACCACCATTGTCATTGCTCACCGTCTCTCCACGATTAAAAACGCAGACCGCATCATTGTTATGCAGAACGGACGATTAGTGGAAGAAGGCACTCATGAAAGCCTCCTGGAACAGCATGGTGTCTATAAAGGCTTGTACACCATGCAGTATGCGGACAGATAATCAGGACCTTGATGAATTCAGCAGTCAAACAAATAAATACTCCAGCTCGCTCATTCCGAAACCGTGCTGGCCAAATAAACAGCTTGCTGCCTGCTCTGCTGGCCTTTGCAGTTCCCCTGTCCACATCAGCAGTTTCTGTGGTAGCTCTTTTGATTCTGCTGTTCTGGCTGATTGAAGGAGAATTCATAGAAAAAGGTGTAGAGATTTTCTCCCATCCGGTTGCTGTAACGATCCTTGCCTTTCTTGGCCTGCTTTGCCTGGGCCTGCTCTGGTCAGACAACTTTTCCGCAGGTCTTGGCGCTCTGAAAGATCAGTGGAAACTTGCTCTCTTCCCTGTCTTGCTGACTGCTGTCACATACCGCAACCGCTCAATCTACCTCTATGCCTTTCTGGCTGGAATGACCGTGGCCATGAGCATCACCTTCCTGGTGCGCTTTGGCCTGGTTCAGTATGCTGATGTCAGCCCGACCCATCTGACGCCAAAGACCTTTCATGTTATCTACAATCCACTCCTGGCCTTTGCTATCTACCTGAGCCTTCATGAGTCCATTTGGGGAATGGCTCGCCAAAGACCTCATCTCCGAATCCTGCTCATCCCTCTTGCCGGGTTGATGACCGTGAATATGTTCATCACCGAAGGAAGGACTGGTCAACTCGTTTTCCTGGTCCTCATGGGCCTGCTCTTGTTGCAATTCTTTAACAAAAATCGTTTAAAGGCCATAGGAGCTATTTGTTTCCTTCTCCCCGCAATCTCCATAACCAGCTATCTGTACAGCCCAACCTTTCAACAGCGGGTCAATATTGCCTGGCAGGAGATAGAAAATTTCAAAAAAAATCCTGACACTTCTGTGGGGATGCGTCTTCTGTTTGTACGCAACTCTCTTGAGATTATCAGCCAGCATCCCTGTTTTGGCGTGGGAACCGGTGATTTCCAATCCGCCTATGCAGCGGTCAATCGCAAACGAAGTCCGGCAAGTATTGCAACTGATAACCCTCATAATCAATACGTCTTAGTCGGAGCCATGCTTGGCATACCCGGCATTCTCTTGTTACTTCTGATCTTTCTTACCATGTCTTTCCAGGCCAAAACCCTTCAGGACGATGTACAACGGCTTTGTACAGCCCTTCCTCTTTTTTTCCTGGTTATTATGTTGGCAGAATCATACCTTACTGTTTATCAGACAGCCTTCTTCTTTGTTGTCATGACTGCTGCCCTGTATAAAAAGCAACCCAATCAACGGCTCCAGGAATTCCTTACCCTGGAGCAGCCCCAAAAATGCTGGTTAATCCTCTCCTATCGAGCCAATATTCCAGGGTCAGCCTGTTCCCAACATATTGATGACCGACTCCCCTTTTTTCGGGAACAAGGGATTGAGCCAATCCTGCTCAGTGGACCTGTTGGCAGGCCTTCAAAACAATGGATCCACCACAGAACCCTCAGTCTTGCACCATCAGGTATCCGTTTTGAACTCCGCCATTTTCTCCGTAAGCACCTTCATAAACGCTGGCAGTTTAAACTGGTCGAAACAATCTGCATGGTGCCTGTTTTTCCTTTTTATCTTCTGGAAAAAATTATCATTAATATGGAGAGTGAATGGTCCTGGTGTTTTCTCGCCTCCTTACGTGGTTTTCTCCTCTGTCGACAACTGCAACCAGAGGTTATCTACTCCACTGGCGGCTCTGCTTCCGCCCATATTGCTGCCTTAGTCATTAAACGCTGGACCGGGTGTACCTGGATTGCCGAAACCCAGGATCCCCTGGTCCATGATCACGGATGGCGACGTAGCAAAAGAGTTTTACAGGTTTACAAAACACTTGAGAAAAAGATTTGTCAGCATGCAGACAGGTTTGTTTTTCTCGTTCATGCAGCTATGCAGCATTGCAACATAAGAACCAAGGGGGCATGCCCAGGGGCTGTTGTCTATCCAGGATCAATACCTGGTCTTTTTCAACAAAAATTCCATAAAGGAACACGTTACCATTTTGCCCATTTTGGCTCATTGGCCGGAACCCGTAATCTTGTCCCCTTTTTTCAGGCACTGCACCAAATCAGCAGCCGCAATCAACACAACGCAGAATTCCGAAAAAAAATTCAGGTGGATGTCTATGGCTCTTTTGACGGTGCCTCTGAGCGGGAAATGGAACGGCTTGGGCTGAGTGACCTGGTTGTCCGGCACGGAACCGTATCACGCCAGAAGGCCCTGACAGCCATGCAGCAAACAGACTGCCTGCTGCTTATCCAGAATATTATCTATTTTTCTTGTGAAACCATTCCTTCCAAGGTGTATGAATACCTCCTCACCGGACGCCCTATCATTGGTTTAGTGTATAATAATAAAGAGCTGGATACTATACTTACAGAACATGGACATTTAGCTGTACCTGCAAATAATGTGCAGGCGATTGCCAGGGCTATTGAAAAAGTCCTTGATAATTTTACTCAGGAAGAGGAACAAACAGAGGTTTCTGCACAAACCAGGCAACACGCTTCCACACTTCCAACGGTTGCTGATGCTGTCCAGCAACTGATCAGCTTGGCAGAGGGCGAGGCAACAACATGCAGCTAAACAACAAGGGTATTCTTATTATCAAACCCAGTTCGTTGGGAGATATCATTCATACCTTACCGGTTGTCCATGCCATCAAACGCTCTTTTCCTGACTGTTCTATCGGCTGGGTCGTTCAACGTTCCTTTGCCCCTTTGCTTGAAGCGGATGACAGCATTGATACCGTGTATCCCATCCATATTCCCTCCACCAGCGACCCTCATGCTGGTCGATGGTCCTGGTTCAAAGCCTTACACGCAACCATCAGTACCATACAGGAATTACGCAGGCAGTTTCAGCAGCACCCATATGATCTGGTTCTCGACCTGCATGCCTCCCTCCGTAGTGGCCTGTTAGGACGGACAAATCCTGGCGGACAACGGGTTGGATTCAGTGATGCCAAAGAACTCAACACGTTTTTTCAAAATCACCTTATTAATATCCCTGCCACAACAAAGCATGCGCAGGAAAAGAACCTCCTGTTTTGCAAATACATGGGGGCCAACGTGAGAGATGAAGATTTTTATCTCTGCACCAGTGAAGACGATCGCCAGACCGTGCAACAATTTCTCCTATCACATAAGATTGACAGGAATGATACAAATGGTGCTGATCCTTCCATTTCCATAGTCTATGCCAATCCTGCTGCTCGCTGGCAGAGCAAATTCTGGCCTGTTAAGTATTGGGCCAAGCTCGCCGATATGCTGCATGACAAAGAAGTACCCATGTTTTTTGGTGGTGGAGCGCAGGATAAAGAATATATTGCCTCCATTGCACAACACATGACAACAGAACCTCTCATTGCAGCTGGTCAATTAACCCTGCCTCAATCAGTTGCTCTAATACAGCGTGCCTCTCTCTATATTGGGCTTGACTCCGGCCCTATGCATATTGCGGCCTTGACCGGAACCCCGGTAGTAGCCCTGTTTGGCCCTACTCATCCTGACAAAGTTGGTCCCTATAGCCTGGGGAAAAATAAGCATCGCATTCTCCGGGCAACAGGGTTGGACTGCCTTGAGTGCAGAAAGCGCAAATGCTCCCATTGTTCCTGTATGCAGCAAATTTCCCCTGAAGCGGTGTACGAGTCAGCTCTTTCCCTTTTGTAAACACCTCCTCTATCAACCAACGAACAACCCGTACCATGAAGGTCAGCCTTATTATCACCACTTATAACTGGAAAGATGCCTTAGAGCTTTCTTTACTGAGCGGCTTACAACAAACAACAAAACCCATGGAAATTATTGTTGCTGATGATGGCTCAAGGCCGGATACAAGAAAGATGATTGCAAGGGTTGCTGCCCAATCGTCCTTACCAGTAATTCATTCCTGGCAGGAAGATAAAGGTTTTCAGCTTTCAGCAAGCAGGAATAAAGCCATCGCAAAAACAAACGGTGAGTACATTGTCCTGATTGATGGCGATATCGTTATGGAAAAGCATTTTATTGCCGACCATCTGTCTTTTGCGCAACCAGGCTATTTTGTTCAAGGAACTCGGGTACTCCTCAAGGAAGAATTGTCTCAAGAAGTTTTGATGCGAAAAAAGATGCCAGAGACCCTATGCAAACAAAGCGTTGAAAACAGGAAAAACTGTCTGCGTTCGGTCTTACTCTCCCGTCTGTTTTCTTTTAAAAATCATGGGATGAACGGGGTCAGAACCTGCAATTTTGCCTTTTGGCGTAAAGATGCCCTTGCTGTCAACGGATTTAATGAAGAATTTATCGGTTGGGGAAGAGAGGATTCAGAATTCACTGCACGACTGCTCAATTACGGTCTTATCCGCAAAAATGTAAAGTTCAAAGCCCTTGCCTATCATCTCTATCATCCAAGAAATGACCGTAGCCATTTACCAGAAAACGACAGACTTCTTAGCGAAACCATTGAACAAAAAAAAATCTGGTGCGACAAGGGTGTTAATGCCTATTTTAAGCAGTAACCGTCCTCATGTAGAACTCCATTCCCCCTTGGGAAATGGGTGGAGAGGGACAGGAAAACATGAAAGTTGATCAGAGGACGCCAAGGAGCTGTCAGTACCTTCAGGTAAATCTTTGTCGATGATTATTTTTTACGGAGCGGAGGTGAATCCGGCTGCTGCCAGTTTTCCTCAAGCTCGTGTAGCTTGGCGTATTTATACCAGGTACCTTCAAAATTACCGATTGCAATAACTAGTCCAGGCCAACCATCAAGGATGCCTTTTTTCAGGATGTACATGTGAAAAAAAGACCATAAGCCACGACCAAGAGCCTTGAGCATCCCTCCATGTCGTCCACGCTGTTGGAGCTTCTTTGCCCCTAAGCTTGAATAGCGATTTGCCTTCTGTGCAACTTCTTCCATATTTTTATAGGGAAATTGCCAGATCGGCTGTTGTAGGTAGCCCACAGGTTTATCAGAATGAATCGTATACTCTTCATGTACCGGATCATCGGTCTTAAAATGGAGAGATCCTTTTCGAAAAAGCTGGGGCTGACGATAATCAGGATAAAACCCGGAATGCTTGATCCAGCGTCCCATGAAATAATTTCGCCTCGGTATATAATAGGCATCTGCAGGATCAGTCAAGGCAACAGTGGCCAGAATCTCATCCCGCACCTCTGGTGTGCAGCGCTCATCTGCATCCAGAGAAAAAATCCAATCATGGGTGCAGGCAGCCATAGCTTGATTGCGCAACTCGCCAAAACCACAAAACTTGATCTGCTCGACCCGAGCACCCATTTCAAGAGCAATGGCAGCGGTTTCATCCTCACTAAAGGAATCCACTAAAATAATTTCATCGGCCCAAAGAACAGAGTTGAGAGCTGAACGGATCTTATCAGCCTCGTTCCAGGCAATAATATAAACAGATATTTTGCTCATCTTCGTCGGGGAGGAGGTGTTGGACCTGAGCCTCTTTTACCGCCAGCAAGCTGGATAACAATATTGTCGGTTTTGCGCAACCGTTTGGCCATTGTTTTAAAGAGCTTCCGGGAAATTTCCGGATATTGCTCAATAAGCTCGGTTAACTTCTCTCCAGGATAACGCTTAATTTTACAACGGCCTATGGAGATAACTGAGGCATAGCGGGCCTCGTTCATGAGGCAGGCCATTTCCCCAAAATACTCTCCAGGTTCGGTTATTTCAGCAATTTTTTTCCCTTGCTTCAGGACTGCTACCTTTCCCCGAACCAATTGATAAAAATTTCTATCATCCTCATTTCCTTCCTGAATGATAATATCACCGTCCTCATATTCTTCAATATCCGGATTAACCAGATACGCAGGCAAGGTATCTCCATGGATCACGGTTCGACGCAGTACTTCGTCAACACTGGTCACGCCTTGAATCGCCTTTTTGATAGCAGCCTGCCGGAGCGGGACCATGCCTGCCTGGACTGCAACCTTACGGAGCTGTTCTTCCGGGACCTCGGCCTGAATGGCCTCACCTACTTCCTCAGTAACCTCTAATAATTCAAAAAAACCAACCCGACCCTTATAACCAAGGCCGTTACAGGTCGGACACCCTTTGGGGCCGTACAACTGAAAGCCTTCTGTGTCAAGCTGTTCCTCGGTAAAACCAATAGTAAGCAGGTGCTGCCGCTCATAGGTGGCAGGTTGCTTACATTTCGCACAGAGCCTTCGGCCCAAACGCTGGGCCAGAACCATGGTCAGTGATCCGGCCAGAAGATACGGTGGAATACCAATATCCACCATACGACCGACTGTTGAGGGGGAATCGTTGGTATGGAGCGTACTGAAAACGAGATGGCCCGTCATAGCAGCCTTCATGGCAATTTCTGCAGTACTGATATCACGGATCTCACCAACCATGATAATATCCGGATCCTGACGAAGAAAGGCCTTAAGGGCAGCAGGAAAGGTCATGCCAACTTCAACGTTAACATTGACCTGATTAATACCCTTAAAGTTGAACTCCACCGGATCTTCTGCGGTCAGGATCTTGATGTCCTCACTATTCAAGGAGTTTAATGCTGAATACAGGGTAACAGTCTTACCAGAACCGGTGGGGCCGGTAACCAGAAGCAACCCCTGGGGACTGGACAAACATTTCTTGAGAATTTCAAAAGTTTCCGGTTCAAAACCCAATTTAGTCAAGTCAACATTAAGGGAACCCTTATCCAGAATACGAAGAACCGTACCTTCCCCGTGCAGCAAAGGCAGGGTTGAGACACGAAAGTCGACGGCCTTGTTGCGGCCTAAACGAATACTGATACGTCCGTCCTGAGGCACCCTGCGCTCGGTAATATTAAGACCTGCGAGGATTTTCATCCGGGCAATCAGGGCATTTTTGATGGTCAGCGGCAAGTTCATCGACTTGAATAACGAACCATCTTTCCGATAGCGAACCTGCATAGTCTTTTCAAAGGGTTCAATATGAATATCACTGACCCCGTCCTGCACAGCCTTGACCAGAATACCGTTCACCAATTTGATGATCGGCGCATCATTGGCGGAAAATTGGCCGGCAATGCCGATATCGTCATCATCTTTATTCTCTTCAAACTCAAACTCATCAGCAACATCAGAAACCAAGGCGCCCCAGTCCTCGACCTGCTCAACCTGAACGTCCTGATCCTCATCTTCTGCAAAGAAAGAGTTATATTCTTCCTCATCAATCTTGTAATAGGTCTTATAGGCCTCAATAATGTCCCTGGCTGTGGAAACACAGACATCAAGCCCTTTCTTTACCTCATTTTGTAGTTCTTCCACCTCAAGGGCATCAGTGGGCTCGGCCATGGTGACCTGTAAGGTGTCACCTGCCACTCTGAGGGGAAAAGCAAGATACTTCTTGGCTGTCTCGTAAGGTACGAGTTGGACAGCGTCCTGACTCGGTGGCTCCTCAGCAATATTCACCAGAGTATAGTTATGCTGCCTGCTGAGAAAATTTGGGATGGTATCGGATTCAATGGTTCCATTCTCAACCAGAATTTTCCCTAAACGTTCCCCGCTTTTTTTATTGATCGCCTTCGCATTATTGAACTCTGCAGCTGTAATATAGCCCGCTTTTTGCAGAAGTTCGCCAATCCTGAGTTTGCCAGCCCCTGATTGATCTTTTACTGTCCTCCTCATAGAGGCTTTATGCTGTGCTTTGGAGTCTGTTGCTTTTTTTACCATAATATCTCAGAAAAAAATTTCCGATCACAGGAGTAAATTACAGAATTATGTACTCAAACATATCTTCTAATATTAACTGCTTAATATATTTCATAACAGAGCTGTATCGCTCCCTCGCGACATTGCCCTTGCCTTTTCTCCTAAAAAAACTTTAAAAATTGTAACAGTTTTAAATAACAAAGAAATACCTTTCCTCTCTGACAGGAGCACGATACACCCTTTCCAACTATCCTTCCACAATACACTTTCTTATCTTACTACAAAAAAAAACAGGTCAAAAGCTATTTCACTCTTGACCTCTTTTTTTCTCAGTCCATCACTCCCACTGGAGCAAAACAAAAAAAATGGCCCCGTTGTTTTGCAGACAATTTCTCATATTGATAAAGCTTAACCGGATTGCGCAATGTTATCAAGGCAATTTCATTCCACCCCCTCATCTCCCCCGGTACCATACAGGTAAGTCCCAGAGACATACCTAGGTAAGTCCGTCAGTACCATACAGGTAAGTCCCGGAGACATACCTATATGATACCCTCTCTCCGACCTATATAGCAGCAGGCTGCCCACTCCCTGTTCCGCACCTCGCCCACCGCACCTCGTACCATTCGGCAACAATATGCAATGATAGGCGCTTTTTCGTGCAATACCCGCAAACAACAACGGGCCGAAAGGATTTCTCCCTCCGGCCCGTCTGCCAGCAAACAGCAATGTGCAAGCGCAGTTTAGAACACGCCCTTCACCTTCCCGGTATCCGTATCCACATCAATACGGCGGTAGGCCGGATCAGAGGCCGTACCCGGCATCAGGCTGATGGCCCCGGCCACGGGCACGACAAAGCCTGCGCCTTTGTAGGTCAGGATGTCCTGTACCGGCAGGGTCCAGCCCTTGGGGGTTCCCTTGAGCTTGGGATCATGGGACAGGGAAAGATGGGTCTTGACCATACAGGTAGTCATCTCCTTCATCTCCGGATCCGCTTCAATGCGCTTGAGCTTGGCAGCTGCTTCTGGACTGTAGCTTACCCCGTCGCCGCCGTAAACCTCTTTGACGATCAGCTCGATGCGCTTGGACAGCGGGGTGTCCAAATCATAGAGGAACTTAAATTCATTCTCTTCCTCACAGGCGTCAGCAACTGCATCAGCGAATTCCAGGGCACCGTCACCGCCGTGCTCCCAATGACGGGACAGGGCAACACGGGCACCGGCAGCCTCGGACAGGCGGCGGACAGCGGCGATCTCGTTGTCCGTGTCGGTGTAAAAGGCGTTAATGCAGACCACTGGATTGATCCCCGCTTTTTTGACGGTCTCAATGTGATGGATAAGGTTCTTGCAGCCTTCCTCAACCCAGCCCACATTCTCACCGCTGTATTCCTGGGGCATGGGTTTACCCGGAACAGGAATGGGCGCACCGCCGTGACATTTGAGGGCACGGATGGTGGCCACAACAACTGCGCAATGCGGCTTAAGGCCGGAATAACGGCACTTAAGGTTCCAGAACTTCTCAAAGCCGATATCCGCACCGAAACCGGACTCGGTCACGTTATAGTCAGCCAGCTTCAGGCCGACCCGATCAGCAATAACAGAGGACTGACCAATGGCGATGTTGGCAAACGGGCCAGCATGGACAACAACCGGCTGGCCTTCCAGGGTCTGCATCAGGTTGGGGTTGATGGCGTCGACCATCCAGGCGGTCATGGCGCCGTCCACTTCCAGATCCGCCGTGGTGATGGGCCGATCCTGCTTGTCATAGGCCACCACGATCCTGCCGATGCGCTCGCGCATATCTTTCAGATCCTTGGCAATGGACAGGATAGCCATGATCTCGGAAGATACCGCGATGTTGAAACCGGACTGCATGGTCATGCCGTCCATCTTGCCGCCGATACCTGTCGTAATATTACGCAGGGCCTGAGCACAGTAGTCCATGATCCAGCGGAATTCCACCTTTTTCGGGTGAATATCCAGCCGCTTCAGGTTGCGCTGGGCCAGCTGCTCATCCGTGTAATTACACTCATGCTGCATCCGGGCGGTCAAGGCGACCATACCCAGGTTATGGGCATTCATGATGGCGTTAATGTCGCCAGTCATACCCAAAGAAAACGGGGTCAAAGGAATACACTGGGCCAAACCACCACCAGCAGCAGAACCCTTGATGTTCATGGTCGGGCCACCAGAAGGCTGGCGGATAGCACCAATAACCGATTTACCGCGTTTCCCCAGCCCCTGCACCAAGCCCATGGCACAGGTGGACTTGCCTTCACCCAACGGAGTTGGAGATATAGCAGTCACGTCAACATACTTGCCGTCTGGCTTATCTTTCAGGCGGTCAAGGATCTTGCGATAGTCCAGCTTGGCCAGATAATGGCCGTGCGGCAGCAGTTCCTCTTTCTCCAGTCCAAGCTTTTCACCCAGCTCGTACACTGTTTTCATCCGGCTTTCAGCCTCTTCGGCAATTTCCCAGTCTGCATGTTTCGTTGGATCCAAAACCATGAACAGTCTCCTATAACGTTGAATATTTAAAGGTTACGAATAATTAAATCAGAGAGCGGATACAACTGGAAGATGAGGACTTAAAGGCAAATATCTACCCGCAAGAACCTGAACAAATGCATCCTGCACATAAAAGAAATAACCATACTATCGGATTTAGAACCTATTGTCAACAAATTAGTCAATACCAAAACATTACTGCATGACAAATTAAACATTTTTGTGAGAAATTAATCAGGTAAAAACAGATGGAAAACGCTGCTGAAAATCCTTCTGCAGCGGGATCATCACTTCCCGCATAGAGGGTTCCGCAGCTTTGATAAAGTGCTTTTCATGAGAGAAAAAAGGGAATATAGTCTTCCCGGTTACACAACTTCGTTCTGCGGAACATCTGCCATTCTCAACAAAAAGGACGTGATAACAAAGTGAAAATATTTATCAACGACGAATTCGATCCCGAATCATCAGCTATGATGCAAGCACTTTACAGTCGCTCATCAGCAAGTGTAGAAAGACATATTGAACAGGTCAAAAAGGCCGGTTCTTCAAATTTCATGAAGAGCTACTATGTGGGCTACGGACATGCTTCAATCGGAGACTGTGGAACAACAACGCTTTTTCTAGAGGGTGTTTCTATATTGGCCGCAAAAGCTATACAGGACAATCCGCTTTATTCCGGTCAGGAAACTTCGACAAGATATATTGATTTTTCCAGCCAGTCCCTAATTGATCCTGTGAGCACGGAAGAATCCCAGGAATTACTAAAAAATTGGATTAAATTTTACACTGCTTCAACAGAAGTTGTTCGATCATACTTGAAAGATCGCTTCCCGCTGGAACAAGGACAACAATATAGTGTATGGAAAAAAGCAATAGATGCAAGAGGGTTTGATATTCTCAGAGGATTTCTTCCGGCCGGAGCAACCACTCAACTATCATGGAGCACGAATTTAAGACAGGCACATGACAAACTTTGCCAACTTAGATTTCATCCTTTAGATGAAGTGCGTTTCATTGCTGAGGCGGCATTGAAAAAACTTTCGACAAAATACCCCAGCAGTTTTTCCCATACGCAAAAGGACGAAGCGGAAAAATATTACAGCCGGTTTTCTAAAAAAATTCATTATTCATCATACACCCCATCGCTAACAGAAGAAGATTTTCTTTGCAGGACAGATATTGATAACAAGCTGCTGGAGGATGAAGAGCATGAGGTTATAGGACTGCGCCCGAAAGGAGCTTTGCTTCCAAGGTATATCTCAAGGTACGGTCGATACAACTGCATGTTTTTACTTGATTATGGAAGCTATCGAGATTTACAAAGACACAGAAATGGACTTTGCAGATTACCTGTTCTTACAACTAACTACGGCTTTAATCAATGGTATTTAAAACATCTACCTAACGAACTTCGCAATCAAGCTGACTTATTAATAAAGAAACAATTTCGCAGAATTAAAGAACTGGCCGAAAAACACAACCTTTCTTCAGCAGAAACACAGTATTACATTCCAATGGGGTCGAATATTGTTTGCGAGATAGTCTATGACCTTCCAGAAATGGTTTATGTTGCCGAACTCAGATCTCGCTCAACAGTTCACCCTACCTTGCGAAGAATCGCACATAACATGTGTAATGCTTTAAAAAATAACCACCCTGCTCTTAAAATCCACGCAGATTTAAGTAAAGATAAATTCGAGGTTAAACGAGGTTTGCAGGATATTGAAAAGATCAACTGAGAATAAGGAGGCTCGGTGGTATCTGTAAAATGAAAAAGACAAGTTGGTTAAACTATTTTTTTGCAGAAATTTGAATCTTCCCAAAGCTTCAAAAAGTAATCGGAATAATATTTGGCACCTTTTGAATCTGGCCTATATTCATATGCAATAGTCTGCTGGCTTGGCTTTCCGTAATGGAACGGGCCAACATACACATAGTTATCAACTTTTTGATACATATCTTGAGGTAAACTGTCATAGGTTTTAACCTCAATTGTCCCTCTTTTTTTCTGAAACTTTACTCTTTCCGCCCAACTAATGAGTTCTGCTATTGAATTTCTAATTTGCCCTGGTGGCTCCTTTTCTTCCAGCTCTCTTTGGGCGACATATTTACTGTCAGGAGCGATTGTCAGGATTCGAATTGACCGACCTTTTTCGATCTTATCTTCAAGAAGTTGTTTCTTGGCAGCTAAAAAATTCTTCATGCCAAATGCAACAATGTCCATTCCGTCTTTCATGTTATCGAGCTTTTCGTTTATCTCGTAGTTAAGAGCCGATCGTACCTCAATATTTTTCAATCCCCATTTGTCAATAACACGCCGGGCCTCTTTATCATCATTTAAATACCACGTCATGATAAAAGAAATTATAGATGTTGCTATTATTGAACAGCCAACACTAATTAGAATATTTTGAATTGCGCTTCGTGGAATACACAAGAATGTACCTGTTTTTTCTGTTTCGATAATTATACCAATGGCCGAAAAAGCAAAGCCAATCAAAAATATTAATGAGTTTAGAATGGTTATTGTTTTAAATTTCATTTTTTTCAGTCTCCAAAGACTTGAAAACTATTTTCATAAACAGTCGTGTACTGCTGCAATATATTTTTCACATTAAAATATTCTCTTGTTTCCGATTCCACCAAAATATAACTGTTGCTGACAACCGCTTTATTTCCTTTTGTACCAGGAGAAGATACAAATAATTTGCCCAAGATTACAGGAAGAGGAATACACTGCAATATCTTAACAATTTCCGGCAAACTTTTCAAAGTCTTATTCCCCAGAAAAGGTTTTATATAAATCGCAGTATTAAAACCATTCTCATGCAAAACTTTAATAGATTCAATTCGCTGACGCAGAGAGCGTAACCGTTCACCCCCCTCATTCCACACAAAAAAAGATTGGACAAAAAAAGAAGATCACGATAGTTTAAGGGTCACAACGTTTTTTACGAGATCTATCCACGTTCTGAGTTCGCATGCACCTATCCAGAGAAGAGTTGCGAAAAATAGATAA